>JAIPEI010000175.1 GCA_021737245.1 Deltaproteobacteria bacterium
GGTGCTGGCGACTGGTGTACGGCGGGCCTAATCCACATGCTCGCCAACTCAAAAGCATCCCTTGATCGCATGAGTGAGACGAAGATCGGGGAGGCGCTCCGGTATGGACAGGCCTTAAGTGCTCTGAACTGCGGCTTCGAAGGGGCTCGGGGTGCCATGTACGGGATTCAGAAGTCGCATTTTGATACAGAAATACAGCTCATTCTGGATCGCGAAGAGGCTTCACAGCCCGCTGTGGATTCCCTGAACTCAAGAGCGAAGAAAAAGGCGCAGTGTGTCTGTCCGGCTTGCAAAGCAAGGAAGATGAGGAACAGATGAACCGGGGTATAAACTGGAACGATAACTGAAGCATAACGAATAAGGTTAGATTGTGCGAGCGCAGCGAGCCACAATCTGAAACAGTGGTTGGACGAGCCCGGTGGTCATATATAGAAAAGAGCTTTTGGGTGCCGAGGGGGTTAATCAGTCGGCTGGATGGCAGGAAGGTGGAAGCGACCCCTGAAATGTCCTTTGAGATGGAATTTGGTGCTTCATCATGCTGTTTTACGCTGTTTTAGGCATTTTCCGGGCGCAAGGATTCCGCTCCGGTGCAATCCGGCTCTTGTCCTCGGTGATGTCATGGCTCCCGTTTACATGCCCTTGCCTCCGGCTCGTCTATTGCTGTAACGGAGCGGCCAGGGCCGGTGGCCGGGCAAACATGGTTGCGATGATCACCATGGCGGCCCCGCAGGCCGGGCAGATGATTGCAGGCCGTTGCTTCAGGTTGCGGACAAGGGAGCGCCAGGGCGTGGTCCGCAGCACCAGTTGCAGGAAACGGACGAGCTTTTTACTGCATGTATGGAGGAAACCATACGACCTTGCCCGTCGAAATCCTCGGGGCAGCACATGGAGCATGAGCAGGTAGAGGAAGTACTCGCCCTTGACGGTTCTGGTACGGTCTTCTCCGCTTTTGGCATGGCGATAGCGGAAGGTGACCATGCCGTCCCGGCACTGCAGAATGTCCTGCTCCCGTATGACGCCCCGGTACAGGTAGCGGCCAAGATAGACAAGGGCCTTCTCGAACGAATCATTCCAGCGGACCCGCAAACAGCGCTGGCCCGCTGAATTCTGCGTTCGGTGTGTAGAAATAGAATAAGAGGAAGGTGGGCATCATGAATGATTGGATTCAGAAGATTATTGAACTTGAGAAAGAGGTCCAGAAACTCAAGAAAGAGAATTCTGAACTTGAGTCAAGAGTTCTCCAACTTGAGCAGAATAGTCGTGATATGGAGTCAGAAGCTCTTGGTCATCAGTCTCTGATTCGCCGTCTGAATTGTTGGGAATTCAAAAAATGTGGTCGTGAATCTGGCGGTACAAACGTGGGTGATCTTGGAATATGTCCGGCCGCGGAAATGGAGAAACTTGAAGGTATTAATAGAGGCAAAAATGGAGGGAGAGCCTGCTGGGCGCTGGTAGGAACACTATGTGGAGGTAAGGTGCAGGGCATATACGCCGAAAAAATCGGCACTTGCTTAGAATGCGAGTTCTACAGCTATGTGCGCGATCAAGAGGGACAGGATTTTCTTCATGCTTTGCCCACGAAGAAATAGGAAAATATCGCAAAAGATAAACGTGAACACCGATCAAAGCTTTTGCAGCGGAGCGCAAAAAGCCGCGCCCGCTGAAAAGTATCGTTGGCAAGCCCTATATACTTTACGACACTTCACATAGAATAAGAGTAAGAGGACATTTTGATTATAAGAAAAGTCATTAAAATATGCCGTCGCATTTCACGGGCACCCGCGCTTGTGGGGACGGTGAGGACCATGCCGCCCCACAGCTCTTTGTTAAGAGCCCACTCGATTTGACAGCTGAAATTGTAGATTCCTATTGATATTAGGCGGTTGTAGTTTTCGAGATGGCGATTTTCGTACTACAGGTCCTGCAACTGCTTGATTTTTGGAAAAGAAAGCTCGAGCTGCTCGAACTGGAGTTTCATTTCTCGGCGGCGCATTCTGGCCCATCTGCGCGTAATATCTAAAGATTATGCGCCTATGGGTTGTAAGACCCCACTGTCTATTTTGACGCCGACAGCAGCCAGGACTTCTGCCTGCTCCGGCGTCGGATCCTCGATCAGCTGCTGGGCCTGGGGCATCCCGTGTGGCCGTTCACCCTCATGGGCATGGCCCTCGACATCGGGAATGTGTTGAGGAAGGTTTCCGGCCCTACTTCTTGAACTCCGGCTTCCTCTTCTGGAGGAACGCGGAGATCCCCTCCTTGGCCGCGTCCGTGCAGCCGGTCCGGGCGAAGCCCTTGTACCCCGCCTCCAGGGCGTCTGCAAAGGTCTCCGCCCGGCAGGCCTCTTCGATGGTCTCCTTGGTGATGGCAACGGCCTCCCTGCTCAGGGGCAGCTTGCCCGATCGGGGGGCCTCCGGCACCTCCACCGGCGGGATGTCCACCTTGCCGCCGGGAATGCCCTGGAGCTTCCCCTCCAGCTTTCCGACCTCTGCCACCGCCGCCTGGATGAGCGCTGCGTAGTCATCGGCGATGCTCGAGACCATCCCCACCTCGTGGGCCTCCTTGGCGGAGAGCGGCCTTCCCGCCGTGAGCATGTCGTGGAACAGGGCTGCGCCCTTGGGCCATCTCCGGTATGGAACCACGCTTCCGCCGATGCCGGGCAGGATGCCCAGAGTGATCTCGGGGAACTGGAACATGGCGTTCTTCGCGGCCACGATGCCGTGGCAGCGGATGGCGAGCTCGAGCCCGCCGCCGAGGGCCATGCCGTTGACGGCCGCCACCACGGGTTTGCTCATCTGGTCCATGTAGAGCTGGGTCCGGGCCCACTCCTTGGTGTAGCCGTACAGGGCGTCGAAGTCGCCCAGATACTCGGGAAACTTCCCGATGTCCGCGCCGGCGCTGAACGCGCCCGTCCCGTACCCTGTGATGACGAAGCCTTTGACCTTCGGATCGTCCTCTCCGGCCTGGAGCACGCCCCGGATCTCGTCGGTGATCTCGGGGGTCAGGGCGTTCATGGCCTGGGGCCGGCGGATGGTGCTCACCTTGTCCCCGTCCATGTCGTCCACCAGGACGAACCGGCGAAAGTCCTGGTACTCAGCCAGGGAGGCATTGGCCGCGGGGAAACCGGGCCGCTCCGAGGCGAACCGCTCCATGATCCGGTCCACCTCGGCCTCTCCGATCTCCCGCATCACGTCGAAGGGGCCTTTGCGGAAGCCCAGGGCGATCTGGCACCCGGAGTTGAGGTCCGCCTTGGTGCCGATCCCCCGATCGATGATGTCGAAGGACTGGGAGAAGAAGATGCCCAGGAGCCGGTCCCGGATCAGGCCCTTCAGGTCGCCGGGGACCTCCACCTTGGAGCCCGGGCGGTGGGTGTTCCAGCGGTCCACGGAGTTCAGGATGGAGGCGGGTCGATAGTGCTCCCCTTCCTCCATCTGGAGGGTGTTCGTCTCCACGATGATGGGGTTTCCATTGGCCATGTTCAGGACGAAGAACGGACCGGCGAAGACGAACTCCTCGGCCACCTTGTCGATCTGGCTCGCCGTGGCGTGCTCCAACAGGTAGGCGGCCTCGTTGCACCAGTTGTCGAAGATCCGGTCCAGGACGAAGCAGATGGCGTTGTCCGTGATGATGGGCGCCTTACCCGTAGCCGCGAAGAACCGGAACAGGTCGTCCACCACCTGCGGGTCGGCCTTCTCCCACCGGATGACCTCCACGGGAAGGCTCCGCCAGGCCGGAGCGAAGAAGTGGGTGACCGTGGCCCGGCCGGGCCGCTTCATGGAGCCGAAGATCCGGTCCGCCGGGATGGAGCTGGTGTTGGACGTGATGACGGTGTCCTCGCTCACCCGCTCCTCCACCATCTGGAAGATCTTCTGCTTGAGGGGAATGCTCTCGGTGGCCGCCTCGATCACCAGGTCGCAGCCGGCGATGCGGTCATAGTCCTGGGTGTAGAAGATGTCCTTCATGACCGCATCCGCCTTCTCCTGGGTCATCTTCCTCTTGTCCACGGCCTTTCGAGCGTACCCCTGGAGCCGCTTCTCCGCGCCCTGGAGCGGCCCCTCGGCCACGTCGACGAGATAAAGCGTGATGTCCGGCAGGGCGCTTTTCACGTAGTATCCGATGTCGGGCCCGATGGTTCCGGCACCGATGATCGCCACCTCCTTGGGGAGCGGGCGTTTGGGTTGGATCAGCAGGGGGTTCAACGCCGTCGGGTAGAGCTTCTTCTCCGTATCCATAGAGTTCCTCCTCGATGTCCTGCCAGGTTTCCGCCTGAACGATTGGAGCGAGAACCTGGCTCTCCCGCCCATCTGCCAAGGAAGTCCTGACGAATGATTACGGCCTTCCGGGTTTCTCTTTACGAGCACGGCCCCTTTCACGAACACGAACCACGAACACGAACCACGGACCCTCCCTCACACCTCCTCACCCCTGAGGGCCGCCAGCACCTTCTCGGGAGTGATGGGCAGGGAGTGGATGCGCACCCCGATGGCGTCATAGACGGCATTGGCGATCGCCGGGGCCGTGGGTACCAGCCCGGGCTCGCCCACGCCCTTGGCGCCGAACGGGCCTTCCTCGTCGTGGGTCTCGATGCAGTCCACGTCGATGGGGAAATCCACGTCCGGCGCGGAGAGGATCTTGTAGTCCAGGAAGTTGGGGTTGAGGTTCTTCCCGTGATCCGCCTTGTACTCCTCGCACAGGGCATAGCCGATGCCGGTCATGACGCCGCCGTAGATCTGACCCATAATGGTCTGCCGGTTGAGCACCTGCCCCACGTCGTGGGCGGCTGCGAACCGGAGGACCCGGACCTTTCCGGTCTCCGTATCCACCTCCACCTCCGCACCCTGGGTCCCGAAAATGTATGTGGCGGAGAGATTGCCCCGGCACGTCTTCATATCGAGCATCTGGTTGCAGGGGTCGTAAAAGGCCTCCGTCACGATCATGGTCCCCTGCTCCTTGTAGTGGGCCTCCCTCAGGATCTCTTCCAGCTGGAGGTGAAGGAGGGGATGCCCGGGATCGTCCTTGAGAAAGACCACGTCCTCCTTCATGTCGAAGTCGGACGGTTCGAGCATCCGCTGGTAGTCCAGGTCCGCCATCTGATAATCGGGATCCTTCTTCTGCTTCCGCTTCTCCTTGAACTGGATGCGGGGCATGAAGTGCTCGGCCGCGAGCGTGAAGATCTTCTCCCGGGCCAGCCTGGCGGCCAGGATCGCCGCGTTGCAGGCCGTGAAGGCCCCGCGGCTGGCATGGGTCCCCACGTCCCAGGGGCAGGTGGCCGTATCCCCCGTGACCACCTTGACCTTGCCGGGGGTGACCCCCAGGGCCTCGGCCGAGGCCAGGGTCAGGGCCGCGTCAAAGCCCTGCCCCATCTCCACGCCGCCCGCGATGACCGAAACGTTCCCGAAGTCGTCCAGCTTCATGATGACCCCGGACCCGTCCGACCGGTACACCCGGCCCGAGCCGCCCACGTGAAAGAGGGAGGCCATCCCGACCCCCCGGACCTTGCCGTCCACGGCCTCTCTCCCCTTGCCCCGCTTCTCCCTCCACCCCAGCTTGTCCGCCACCGTCTCGAGGCACTCCTTGTGGCCGCAGGTGGTGATGTTCAGGCCCATGGGCGTCAGGTCGTTCGGGATGTTCCGGTTGATCATGCGGAACTCGTAGGGATCGATTCCAGCCTCCTCGGCCAGATGGTCCAGGTTGCCCTCCAGGGCCCAGGCGGCCTGCGGGTTTCCGTATCCCCGCATGGCCTGGCAGTAGGTGTTGTTGGTGTAGACGATCTTCGTGTCGTAGAGGACGTTGGGCACGCGGTAGATGCTGGAGATGGGAAGCATCATCACGCTGGGCGTGGTGGCGCCCCAGGAGGTGTACGCCCCGTTGTCGAGGATCATGTGGATCTCGCGAAAGGTCAGCTTTCCCTCGCTGTCGCACCCCTGGATGATGCGGCTCCGGGTAGGCTGCCGCGGCGAGAGTGTAATGAACTCCTCCTCGCGGCCCAGCACGATCTTGACGGGCCGTCCGGTCTTGTATGCGAGCAGGATGGCGATAAACTCGTAGCCGTGGGTGTCCAGCCCGGTCCCGAAGGAACCGCCCAGGGTGGGGACGATCACACGGGTGTTCCTGCCCTTGAGGCCCATGGCTGCGAGGGCCTGGTTGAAATCGTTCTGGGCGAGAAACGGAATCTGGGTCTTGGTGTGCATGATCAGGTTGTTCTGGAGGTCGAACTCGGCGATGCACCCGGCGGTGCCCATGCAGGACTGCTGGATGAGCTGGGTCTCGAAGGCGTCCTCGGCCACGTAAGCGGATTCCTGCCTGGCCTTTTCCACGTCCCCCGCGGCGAACCGCCACGGCACGGGGACCAGGTTGTCCTGCCTGGGCTTGCCCCGGGCGTCGGTTTCGTGGATGAGCGGCGCGTCCTCCCTCAGGGCCTCCTCAGGATCGAACACCCCGGGAAGCTCCTCGTACTCCACCCGGATCAGGTCCACGGCCTCGGCGGCGATGTCCGGGTCGGTCGCCGCCACGGCCGCCACCTCGTCCCGGTACTGCCGGACCTTGTCTGTCTTGAAAACAAAGTTGTCCTTGATGAAGCCGTACCGCACCAGCGGGGTGTTCCGCCCTGTGAGCACTGCCCTCACCCCCGGCAGCTTCTCCGCCCGGGAGGTGTCGATCCGCTTGATCCGGGCGTGCGCGTGCTCGCTGTACTTGATCTTGCCGAACAGCATGCCCGGCCTGACGAGATCGTGAATATACACCGCCCTGCCCGCCGCCTTGTCGGGTGCGTCCGGTCTGGCGACCTCGGTCCCGATGAAACTGTATTTCGTGGTCATTTGCGTCCTCTGTGTTCGATTGCTGATCCGGTTTTCGATAGCATCCATCCGGAAAGGGGCTTTTTTTATGGATGGGAGCCGGACAGGGTCTTCCCTGCCGGACTGAATCAACCGGCGTTCTCCCGCATGCGCTCCGCCGCATTCCGTATGGACTCCACGATCTGGACGTAACCCGTACAGCGGCACAGGTTGCCGGAGATGCCCCGCTTGATCTCCTCGTCGCCCGGCGACGGGTTATCCTTCAGGAGCGCCGTGGCGGACATGATCATCCCGGGCGAGCAGAACCCGCACTGAATGCCGCCGCGCTCCACAAAGGACTTCTGGACCGGGTGGAGCTTGTTGCCTTCCCCGATCAAACCCTCGACCGTGGTCACGGATTTTCCTTCGATCTCGAAGGCCGGGTAGAGGCAGGAATCCACGTTGACGCCGTCCACAAGCACCGTGCAGGCCCCGCACTCGCCCTGCCCGCAACCGGGCTTGGTCCCCTTCAGGTCGAAGGTCTCCCGCAGCAGCTCGAGCAGCATCCGGTGGGACTCCACCTCCGCGGACACCTCGTGGCCGTTCAGGGTAAAGGAAATGAGCTTCTTCATTCGTTCTCTCCCAATGGTTCTTCGACTCGCCGGCAGGTCGCCGGCACTCACACCGTC
>JAIPEI010000176.1 GCA_021737245.1 Deltaproteobacteria bacterium
CGTCCCCCCTCAGCACGGGCCCCATGAGCGCGGCGAAAAAGCCTTCCGGATCATCCGGGTGGCCGGCGGCCTCGATGAGACGCGAGAACCGGGATTCACCGTCCCCGTCGCCCACCAGCCGGATGAACTCCGCCGGCACCAGGGGCCTTTCCGCCGAGTGGCCGAGAAAATCCACGGCCTCCGGAACGAGCTCCGCTACGGGCAACCCGGTCTCTGTTTTCGATGGTTCGCAAGCGATGTCCAGCATGGTGTCCGCCAAGCTCCTGAAAATCCCGTTTGTCCTGCACCCCCGTCCGTGACGGAGGTGTTCCCCGCCCCGCCTGCCCCGGGGAGGCGCCCGGCGTGCGGAACGGTTCGGCCGGGGGCCGTTGTGAGGGCACCGAGCATAACCAACCGGCCCCAAGTTGTCAATCCAAATGCGTTTTTCGGATCTCCTCGAGGGCTTCTCCGACCGTGGCCGCGGCGCGGTCGATCTCGTCGTCCGTGTGCCGGTAGGCCACATAGCCGTGGTGATAGGGCTGAAGAAACACCCCACGGCGGATGACCTGGGTGTAGAATGCCGTCCTCAGCCGCTTGTAGAGCCCGTTCCGATCCTTGGGAAAGGTGACGAACGGCAGGAGCGGCGCGCCCGAGAACTCGGCCGGAACCCCGCTCTCCGCCACCATGCGGGCGACCTGATCCCCAAAGCGTCGACCCTTTTCCCGGACCTTGTCCAGCACGCGGTCCCGCTCCAGGATCTCGATGGTCTTCAGGGCGGCGATCTGCTCCAGGCTGTTCGGGAAGAAGGTGGAGCTGATGAACACCCGGTCCGCGGCCACCTTCATCACCTCTTCCCGGCCCACCACGGCGCTGATGGGGTATCCGTTCGCCATGGCCTTGCCGAACACCGAGAGATCCGGCGTGACGCCGTACTCCTTCTGGGCCCCGCCCAGGCCGAACCGGAATCCGCTCCGGATCTCGTCGAAGACGAGGTCCGCCCCGAACCGCTCCGCCAGGGTCTTGACGCCCTCCAGGAAGCCGGGCTTCGGCTCCTGCACCTTCTCCGCCAGTGGATGCCCCACGGGCGTCACGATGACCGCCGCCATGTCGTCGCCGTGCGCCTTCATGATGTCCTCGAGCTCGTCCAGCTCGTTGTAGTGGAACTCGTGGATGTCCTCGTAGAGCTTCTTCGGAATGCCTCCCTTGACCTCCACGCACCAGTCGTGCCACCCGTGGTAGCCGCACCGCGCGATCCCGGTCCGCTCCGTGTACCCCCGGGCGATCCGGACGGCCGTGGTGGTCGCGTCCGAGCCGGTCTTCAGAAAGAGGCTCATCTCTGCGGACGGGATCAGCTCTCGCATCTTCTTCGCCAGGGTGTTCTGCATGGACTGGGTGAGGGAAAAGCAGAACCCCTTCGTCCGCATCTGCTCGACCACCGCGTCGTCGATCTCCTCCTCCCTGTGGCCGATGATGATCGGTCCGTAAGCGCAGAGCATGTCGATGTACTCGTTGCCGTCCACGTCCGTGACCCGTCCGCCCTTGGCGGATTCGAAAAAGATAGGATACTCACCGGGGACGAAGTTGTAGGGCCTCCGGATGCCCAGGATCGCCCCCGGGATCAGGCCCAGGGCTTCCTGGTAGAGGCGTTCCGACTCTCTCAGATCGAGTTTTTCCATAGATCCGGCTCCTTTTCGAAATCCTGCGGGGTGTGGTTTTCCGCCGCGCGCCTTACCGCCTGCGCCGCTTGAGGTCCGCCGGCTCCAGGTAGAGCTTCTCCCCGGCCAGCAGCTTGGCCACCCCGTCCAGGGGTTTGTAGCGTTCGTCTTCGCAGATCCGGCAATGGCCGCAGTCGGAGAACACGTTCTCCGGTTGGGTGTACGTGGTGATCACGCCCTCGTAGTTCCGGAGCACGAGGCGCCGGTCCCCCTGGGAGAGGAGATAGTTGGGCATCACCGGAATCTTGCCGCCGCCCCCGGGGGCGTCCACCACGAAGGTGGGGACCGCCATGCCCGTGGTGTGGCCGCGGAGGTTCTCGATGATCTCCATCCCCTTGGTGATGGACGTCCTGAAGTGCGCGATGCCGCGGGAGAGGTCGCACTGATAGATGTAGTAGGGCTTGACGCGAATCATGAGAAGCTCCTGCACGAGCTTCTTCATGATGTAGGGGCAGTCGTTTACGTCCCTCAGGAGCACGGTCTGGTTCCCGAGGGGAATGCCCGCGTCTGCGAGCCTGGCGCAGGCATCTCTGGACTCCCGGGTGATCTCGGCCGGGTGGTTGAAATGCGTGTTGAGATAGAGCGGGTGGTAGCGGCGGAGCATGGTCACGAGATCGCCGGTGATGCGCTGGGGCAGGACCACGGGGGTGCGGCTTCCGATGCGGATGATCTCCACGTGGTCGATCCCGCGCAGACGTTTCAGGACGGCCTCCAGGGGGCCGTCGTCCAGCACGAGGGGATCCCCGCCGGAGACAAGGATATCCCGTATCTCGGGATGGTCCTCGATGTAGGCGAACGCCTGGTCCATGCTCCTGGTGCTCAAATGCTCATCCTGGACCCCGACCATGCGCCTGCGGGTGCAGTGGCGGCAGTACATGGAGCAGATCCGGGTCACCATGAAGAGAACCCGGTCCGGATAACGGTGGGTGATGCCCGGCACCGGGGAGTCCACATCCTCGTCCAGCGGGTCTTCGTGGTCATCCGGATCGTAGGCCAGCTCCTCGATGCTCGGCACGCCCTGGAGCCGGACTGAGCCCCGCTTGTACTCCCTGTCCATGAGGCAGGCGTAGTAGGGGGTGATGCTCATCCTGAAGGTCTGCAGAACCCGTTCGAGATCGCGTTCTTCGTCCTCGTCGATGCGGATGATCTTCTCGAGTGTGTCGAGGTCCCGGATCGTGTTTCGAAACTGCCACTTCCAGTCGTTCCAGTCCTCCTCGGCCACATCCCGGAACAGGGGGACGTCCCGGTAATTCACACTGTCGTATTCCTTCATGATCGACTCCTGGGACCTGGGAAATTCTGGACCGGCGCTTCGCAGTCGCCGCGGAATCGGCCTCGCCGGGCCGCATCTTCAGCTGCGCAGGACCTTATCACCATCCGTACCACCTTTCAAGGCGTACATAGCCGAATCAGGACATGCCCCGGGCGGCTCGAGCGCCGGGGCGGTCAGCCGATGACCGGCACTCGTCACACGGGGATTATGCGGGGTCTCTGTGAGGAATAAAGGTGCAGACGGCTGGATTGTGAGCCTTGGGATCGGAAGGTCGTTCCCCGGCGGTTCCGCCCGGAGAATCATCCGGGGGGAGCGCAGCGCAGGCTGTAGACACGCTTTCCTCTCATATCGGGGGCGAGACGGAAAACCTCTCCGAGCACGGTGCTCATACCCAGAATCCACTTCATGTACTCGAGGGACAGAAGGCTTTCCATCTGAGGGCGGGTCATCCTGCCGGCATAGTCCCCGGCCTCGAGAAGCTCCTCGAAGTCGTCTTTCGACAGCACCTTTTCATCACCGTACCGGGATCGAAGACCGCTCAGGTAGTCGTTCACCCAGGACTGCATGGACTTTTCCGGTATGTTCCTTATCCAGTCGAACATGTGCGCCAGCCGCGTCGGCTCCGGCAGGCGGGGATGGTGGATGGTTTCCCGGAACCCCCTGGCGAACCGCTCCATCCCTTGGTAGATGTGCCTCTCCTTCACCACGTTGAGGCCGGCCCAACCGGCGCGAATCCACTTGAACACGCCGCAGCGAACGAGGGGGAACGCCCGGTCGATCTCGTAGTACACCGCAATGGAGGCGGACTCGTAGATGCGGGTATCGGCCCATCCCAGGCCGCTTCGCGTCAGTCCCTCCTCGCCGGTGTAAAGGTAGTCCCAGTTCCGGTCCCCGCCGAGGCATGCACCCTTCTTCCCCTTGTCCGAGGGGTCGGGCTGCTTTGAAATGGAGATGAACACGTTTCGACCTTTGTCCCTGAAAAGAACAAGCGCCCGGTCCATAGTGTACCTGTAGCAGGCGCCCGTGGTCTGGTCCGGCGTGTTCTCCTCGTACTCCACGCCGGTCACCACGACGGGAGGATCCGGGTTCGGGAGGTGGGTCCAAAGGCGGGGAAGGGATTGTTTCTCTCCATTCACCTCCAGCCACTGGGTCAACCGAATCGAGGACGGCCGAAACACGTTCGCCGGGATGTCCGGATTGTAGGCGTACTGGATAACCGAACTCAGGTTCTTTCGAATACCGAACTCGTTGTAAGCCGAGGCCGCTCCGTCCCTCTCGCCGGTGTGGTAAAGCCTGCCGGCTTCCTTTTCCGATGCGATGAAGGCCAGGATGGGACGGACCAGAGAGGGATCCAGCCGTCCTTTCGCGGATGGGTCGGCGATCTCGAGGAGGTGTTGGATGCCCTCTGCAATGCCTTCCCGGTCAATCCGCTCCGGCTGCAGCGTTTCGGCCCCCGCAGGGGCTTCAAAAGGTCCTGCGGCGAAGAGCGGCAGGCAGACGATCCAGGAGAACAGGACCAGGGAGCAACTCAGGCCTCTGGAACGGCGGAGGCCGTTCTCTGTTCGGGTTCGCGTTTTGACGGATGGCGATGGAAAAGGTCTCAAAGGAAGGGTTCGCCCTCGTGATTGTCAATAGGTTGCATCGTCGCCGGCGGAGGCTGAGCGGCTTCCCCCGCAAAGCCGACCCCCAGGGGCCAGTCGGTCAAGGTCATAAGTCTTCAATATCATACCGGTGACGGGCGATCGCAAGAGCGCCTCACTCCCCTTGCCTGAAGGAATGGCCGGATCGCATGGACGGGAGCCGCTTTACTCCACCAGCTCGAGCACGTGGCGTCTACGGACCTTGGCCGAAGCAGCGCTGAGAATGGTTCTCATGGCCTTTGCCGTCCTTCCCTGCTTGCCGATGACCTTTCCTAGATCCTCCTTGGCCACACGCAACTCGATGACGGATGTCTGCTCGCCCGTGACTTCGGTGACGCTGACCTGCTCGGGGTGATCCACCAGCGCCTTTGCCATTTGTGAGATCAGCTCTTTCATCACCGCCTCCCTTCCCAATCGGCCTGTCGCCCCTTGACGGGATCCGCGTGTTGAAACGAATCTCCCCTCGCCGGTATTCCGGCTCCGGTTGATCTCTTGTACGAGCATCCTTCCGTATATAAAAAAGAATAGGATAAAAACAGGCCACGGTCAAAGGGAAAGAGGAAGGGGAAACGGGAGGTTTTGACAACCTGTCTGTTTTTCCGTAAGCTGTCCTCTATATCACCAGGAGGGGGTGGAAACATGAGCTTCGAGTCCTTGGAGGAAATCCTGCAGTTCGCCATCGACCGGGAAAGGGAAGCGGCAACCTTTTACGAAGACCTCGCCCGCCGGGAAGCATTTTCAGGGGCACGTGAGACCTTCGAGTCGTTCGCACGGGAGGAACGGAAGCACGAATCGCTGCTGGACGCATTTCTGAAGGGCGAGAGGACACTCGGCGACTACGACTTCCAGTGGATCCCCGATCTCAAGCGAAGCAACTACACCGTCGCCATGACCTATGAGGAGGGGATGGACTACGCGGACATCCTGCGACTCGCCACGAAGCGGGAAGAGGCTTCCCTGGCGCTTTACAACGAGCTGGCCGGGAAGGCGGACCGCTCCGGGGCCTTCGAGCTGTTCCAGATGCTTTCCCAGGAGGAGGCCAAGCACAAGCTCGCCCTGGAGACCATGCTGGACGACTACCTGGCCGCGCAGGGCGACTGAGCTCCTCGATCCTCCCGGAGCTCGGTCCTACCGTTTGGATCGATAGAGCGGGGATAGCTCGTCCGGCGGTCGCCCCAAAGGCATCCCGCCAGGATGACCTGGTTGATCAGGGTGGTGCGGAGCACCCCCAGGCTGCGCCACCGCCTGGCGGATGTGACGACCGCCCGGTCGGCGATGCGGATACGTCCCCACCGGGCGAGCCTTCGCACGAGCAGGAGATCCTCGGCGATCGCCACCTCCGGGAATCCGCCCACCCCCTCGAAAACCTCCCGCCGCAGAAAGATCCCCTGGTCTCCGTAGGGAAGCTGAAACAACCGGGATCGAATGTTGGTCATTCCCTCCACCATCCGCATCATGGGCCCGGAGCCGTCCGTTCGGAAGCGGAACGCGCCGGCCGCGGTCCCGGACTCCAGCAGGGTCCGAAAGACGGCCCCGGCGTAACCTTCGGGCAGACGACTGTCCGCGTGCAGAAAAAGGAGAACCCGGCCGGCCGATTCCTCCCTGCCCCGGTTCTGCTGAAGCGCGCGGCCCCGGGGCCCGCTCACCACGCGGGCGCCGGCCCCGGCCGCACGCCTGACAGTAGCGTCCGTGCTGCCCCCATCCACCACCAGGATTTCAGCCTCCTCATCCCGGGCCGAGCGCACCGCCGATGCCACATGGGCCTCCTCCTGAAACGCGGGGATGATCACGGAGACAAACGGGCCCCTCAGAGACCGGACCCACCCTTCGTCTCGAAGGTCGTCGGACGTGTCCACGTCTCGAAGCGGGTCCAGCTCGTGAACCCGAAGCCCCAGCCTGGAGACCAGGGCCAGGGTGCGGGCTCTTACCTCGGCGGTCCCCCATGGAACGGACCTGAACACCCCGGCGGGTCGATCCAGCCCGATCAACCAGTACCCGCCGTCGAGGCTGGGGCCCAGCACCACATTCGCCGAGGAGAGCGCATCCAGCGCACGGTCGAGATGCACGGATGCGAGCCCCGGAATATCGGTTCCCACGAGAACCACACGCCGGGCGCCTTCGCGAAACGCCGACAGGAACACCGCCTCCATCCGCGCCCCGAGGTCTCTTCCGGACTGCGGCACGAGCGTGGGCCCCCGGCCGACCCAGCGCTCCATGGCCTGCCTGGAACCTCCGGCGTAGGCGATCTCCAGATCCGCCCTCCGTCCGGCCGCAACGGCCCCTGCGAGCGAAATTACCCGCTCGGTGAGCCGCCGGTGAAGCTCCGCGGCCCCCAACGGACCCAGCTCAGGAACAAGGCGCGTCTTCACCCTCCCCGGCGCGGGATAGCGGCAGAAGACCACCAGCCTTTCAGCGGCGGAGAAGCCTTTTCTCATCCTGCGACCTCCGGCGGCGACGGACTGGAATCCCCCTTTCGAGCTGTGGACCGGTTCCTGGACGAGGGCCTTCAGCTCTTCTCCTTCGATCTTCTCCCGCTCCAGAAGCAGCTGCACTCCCTTCTCCGGCACGGACCGCCATTCTGTCAGAATGGCGGCGGTCTGCGCGCCCGGCTCACGCGAAGGAGCCGCGGCCTATGCCGGACCACGGGATGCGGGAGGCATCTTACCATGATCGACCTGGAAACCAAAGAGCGTCAATCCCTGTATGCCAAGGCTAATTTGTTCTCACCCGGAATTCTTTGAGCACGGAGCGCATGAGTTCTTGGTCATTCGAAGGTAGTCGAAGACGAGTCGGACATTCCATGAGAGTTGGCGCATTTTCTGAGCGACACAGGAGACGCCTCTGG
>JAIPEI010000177.1 GCA_021737245.1 Deltaproteobacteria bacterium
GCTTGACCGCGGCTGCAAGCACCTGGACCTTCTCCTGCAACGGGGCCTTTCGATTGACGATGATCACGGGTACCCCCGGGATGCGACAGAGCCCACCGGGGTTGTAGCGGGCTTCCTTCCGCAGGGTCTCGTAGCGGACCTCGACATCCAGGCCCTTTGCCACTCCCTCCAGCTGCTCCAGTATCACCTGATCATCCACACCTCACCCTCCCGGAAACGATTGCTTTCGCCGCGCTCCGTCACTCCCCCTCGCCGAGGGGGACCGCCAGGCAGATCACCAAACCGATGAGGGCCAACCCTCCGGTCGCGTAGAACAGTCCGTCAAGCCCCAGCCACGCCGCGATCCAGCCGGAGACGACCGCCCCGGAAATGAAGCCCGAATCGTACACCGCCGTGAACAGGGCCATGACCCCGGGCTTTTCGTCCCGCCTCCCGTAGCCCGCAGCCAGGGCGTTGTGCGCGGGAAAAAGAAACCCCATGCCCAGCCCGAAAAGAACGGCCGGTATCCACCCCCCGAACCGTCCCATGAAGGAGGGCAGGAGGAGTATGCCCAGGGCGAGCGCCGGGTAGAACAGCCTCATAAAACGGCGCTTTCCCTTTCGATCGATCACGCGCCCCATGGTGAGAAGGACCCCGATGGCCACCGCGAACGCCGCGAAGAAGAACCGGCCGGCCGAAGCGTCGTGCCGTTCGGCCGCAAGGGCCAGGAAGTTGAACAGGGTCGACTGGCAATGGCCGAAAATCAGGGTGGAGACCAGGAGCAGGAGAAAAGACGCATCACCCAGCAGGCGGCCGTACGGCGTCCGCCGTCCTGACCGCGGCCGCTCCACTTTTTCCGCATGGCCGGCGGCTCCGGTCACGGCGGCCCATGCCAGGAGGATCAGGCCGAATGCGCAGAGGAACAGCGCGCCGAAACCGAATCGTCCGATCAGGGATTCACCCGCCGGAGGGGCGAGCGCCATCGCGGACATGAGGGATGCACCCACGATGCTGTAGGCCGAGGCCCGGCGTTCGTCGGGAAAAAGCGAGGCCACGGCGGAGAAGCTGCCCGCCACGAAACCGGAAAACCCGAGACCGTGCGCGACCCTCACGGCCAGCATGGAGATTCCCACCGACTGGAGGAAAGGATAGCATGCCGACGCCATGAGCATCACGAACATGCCCCCGGACATGAGAAAAAACTCGCCGCGCCTTGCCGCGAGCACGCCCATCAGGGGACGGGAGAGAACGGCCGCCAGGGAGAAAACACCCATCAGCCATCCGATGACGTGCTTCCCCGCGCCCATCTCGTCCAGGGCGACCGGGTACAGGTAGAACAGCGCCACGTTGGAGAAGACCAGGAAGTAGGCCAGGTTGAGCAGGACGAACGCCGGATGGTACAGCGGCAGAGAGATCTCCGTCCTCGACATGCCGTGGCTCGTACTCGTCATACCCCCGTCCCGCTCGAAACGCTTCCCGGGCGGCTCCAGCCTCAGGTCGAACAGGCACCGCCCCTCACCCCGGACTGTTGGTAGAACCGTTTCCGGCGGGTATCACTTTAGTTGCGGCTGTAACCCTGCGCAAGGGAAAACCGGCGCCGCTTTCCACCCGAGGGGAAGTGTGATAGCTTTCATTCCAGTAACGGGCAAATGTTTTCACATCTTTCCCGCGCCACGCCCGTCACCTCCAGGAGGAGAAAGCCCTTGAGCGGCGGCCGATACGGAAAGTACGGCGAGATCCAGCGACTCCAGAGACTGCGTCGCTCCGGCCCTCCCCGCTCCGGACCGGAATCTTCTCCCTCCGACCGTCCCGCCCGCCGCAACGCCCGTTCAACGGCTCCGCGCGTTCACATTCGGGAGGCACGGCCGCTCGACCGGACCTTCGTTTCCCGGCTCAGCGGGCGGGCCTTCCGGCGATTCGGCTCCTACACGGGGGTGATTCGGGACTGGTTCGACTCCGGAGCCGCCCTGACCCTTCTGGCGGTCTCCGAAGGCAGACCCGCCGGGTTCGCAATGACGGCCCAAACCCTGCCGACCCCAGCCGAGCCCCCGGAAACCGAGCTCCTGGCAATCGCCGTGGACTCCGGGGTGCGGCGCTCCGGGATCGGCCGCCGTCTCCTGCGGGAAATCGAGGCGGCCGCCCGGGAAGGCGGGGCGGACGTGATCCGGCTGCACACCGCAACGGACAATCTCGCCGCCCGGTCCCTGTTCGAAGGGGAAGGGTTTCGAGTCCTCGGCCTCCAGCGACGCTTCTATCCTTGCGGGCAGGACGCACTCCTCATGATCAAGGGGCTGGCGGACAAGCCGTCCTGACCAGCGGGGGTCACGCACGTTTTTGCCTTTGAAACGGGAATCGTTTGGTTTATAATCCTTCCGGTTCTGCAGCAGACATTCAGCACCTGTCCGTGCCGTGGCGAAGACGACTCTGCCCTCATCTCTCGTTGACCGGCATTGCTTTTCCTGCCCGCGCGTACCGATGGGTCCCGAAGGGAAGGACCATCCTCGAGCGGAAGCGGCGGCATCGTTTCACCCGGAGGAACTCCATGGCCCAGATTGACGCGTTTTTCAAGCTGATGAACGAGCAGGGCGCGAGCGACCTGCACCTCATCTCCGGCCAGCAGCCGGTGCTCCGTATCCAGGGGGAGCTGGAGCGGGTAAAGTACAAGGCGCTGGACAACGACAACCTCAAGGCCATGCTCTACGAGATCGCCCCCGAGGATAAGGTCAAGTTGTTCGAGGAATCGGGAGACGTCGACTTCGCCTACGAGATACCCGGCCTCGCCCGCTACCGTGCCAACTTTTTCCAGCAGAAGTACGGCGTCGGGGCCGTTTTCCGGGAAATCCCGTCCACCGTCCTCACCTGCGAGCAGCTCGGGCTGCCGCCTATCGTACGGCGCCTCGCCACGCTGCCCCGGGGCCTCGTCCTCGTCACCGGTCCGACCGGCAGTGGAAAGTCCACCACGCTGGCCGCCATCATCGACGAGGCCAACAGGACCCGCAAGGACCACATCCTGACCATCGAGGACCCCATCGAGTTCGTTCACCACAGCGAAAAGGCCGTGGTCAACCACCGCGAGGTGGGCTTGCACACACGGTCCTTCTCGGCCGCGCTCCGGGGCGCCCTCCGCGAGGACCCGGACATCATCCTGGTGGGCGAGATGCGAGACCTGGAGACCATCAGCCTCGCCATCGAGGCCTCGGCCACGGGCCACCTGGTCTTCGGAACGCTCCACACCACCAGCGCGGCCAAGACCGTGGACCGCGTCATCGAGGTCTTTCCGGTGAGCCAGCAGGAGCAGATCCGCAACACCCTGGCGGACGGTCTCCGAGCCGTGGTGGCCCAGACGCTCTTCCGGCGGACCGACAAGAAGGGGCGGGTGGCCGCCCTGGAGATCATGATCGCGAATCCGGCCGTCCGGAACCTGATCCGCGAAGCCAAGACCTTCCAGATCCCCTCCATGATCCAGACCGGCAAGAAGTACGGCATGCAATCCCTCGACGACGCCATCATGGACCACCTCAAGAACAAGCGGATCGGAGCGGACGACGCTTACAACAAGGCGAACGACAAGGGCAAGTTCAGGCCGTTTCTCAAGAACCCGCCTTCCGACTTCACCGAGGTATAGCGGAGCCCGCAGAGCGGCGGAGCGGCGGAACCCATTTCAGGGAGCGAGGAACCATGAGACGCCAGCAGATCGATCACATCCTCACGGCGATGCTCGAGTCCCACGAAAACGTGTCCGACCTGAACGTCACCGTGGACAAACCCTTTCAGGTGGAGACGTCGGGAGAGCTCGAGCCGGTTCCGCTCAATCCCCCCATCCACCGGCTGACCCCCTTCCAGACCGAGGTGTTCGCTTTGAACCTCATCAACGGGGACCGGCGGCTGACCAGAAACCTGCTCTCCGAAGGGTCCTGCGACCTGTCCTACCAGCTCGCGGGCAAGGCGCGGTTCCGCGTCAACGTATTCTCCCAGAAGGGATTCTACTCTACGGTGATGCGCCAGCTCGCCACCCGCGTGCCGACCGTCGAGGAGATGAAGCTGCCCCCCGCCTTCAAGAAGATGGCCCTCGAACGAAACGGCATCATCCTGGTGACCGGGGCGACGGGCAGCGGGAAATCGACGTCGCTCGCCGCGATCCTGGACGAGATCAACGAGTCGAAATCCGTGCACGTGGTGACCCTGGAGGATCCGGTGGAGTTCGTCCACTCCCAGAAGACGTCCACCTTCAACCAGCGCGAGCTGGGCCTCGACTTCGACACCTTCTCCTCCGGACTCCGGGCGGCGCTCCGCCAGGCCCCCAAGGTGATCCTGGTGGGCGAGATGCGCGACCGGGAGACGGTGGAAATCGCCCTTTCCGCCGCGGAAACCGGCCACCTGGTCCTGAGCACCCTGCACACGGTGGACTCCGGGCAGACCGTCAACCGCATCGTGGGCATGTTCGAGCAGGAGGAGGAAAAGCAGATCCGCATCCGCCTGACGGACACCATGAGGTGGATCGCCTGCCAGCGGCTGCTCCCCAAGGAAGGTGGCGGTCGTATCGCGGCCTTCGAAATCATGGGGTCGAACCTGCGGGTCAAGGACTCCATACTCAACGGCGAGTCCGAAGGAAAGACGTTCTACGAGATCATCGAGGGCAGTCAGGCCTTCGGCATGATGACCTTCGATCAATGCATCGCGGACCTCTTCAGGCAGGGCCTCATCTCCGAGGACACGGCCATGAGCTACGCCTCCCGGAAGGCGGTGGTGGGGCGGGCCATCGATTCCATCAAGGCGTCACGGGGCGAAAAGACCACGTCCATCGAGGATCTGTCCCTGGACGACTCGTACGGCAAGGAAGAGGACAAGAGGATGCAGCGATAGCCGGCCGGCGGCAGACCGTGCGCGGACGATAGAAAGCACGTTCAAGGAGTGGATCCATGGAGGTGACCTGCAGTCACTGCAGCAAGGCCCTGAAGATTCCCGACGAGAAGCTCCCCCGGGACCAGATCGTCAAGATCGCCTGCCCTTCCTGCAGGAGCAAGATCACCATCGACACGCGGGTGGATCCGGCCGGAGAGTCGGGAGCGGCGGTGTCGGAGGGTCCACCCGAAGATCAGAGTGGGGGGCGGTCTGCGGGAGAGGAGCTCGATTACGGCGACGACACCTCTCTCGGGTTCTACGAGGAGGGTACCAGGCTGGCCTTTGTCCTGGACAGCGACCTTGCAAGAAAGGAGCGGATCCGAACGGCGGTGGAAGCGCTCGAGTACCGCTTCGTGGACTCACAGAACACCCGCGACGCCATCAGCAAGATGCGTTTTCACGTGTTCGATCTCGTGATCCTCGCCGAGGGGTTCGACGGCCAGCCCCTGGAGCACAGCCCGATCATCAACTCCATCAACCACCTTCCCATGTCCGTCCGACGGAAAATCTTCCTGGCCCTCCTCGGGGAGCAGTTCCAGACCATGGACAACATGATGGCCTTCGCCATGAGCGCCAACCTGGTGGTGAGTCCCGGCGACGTGGACAAGCTCCAGGCCGTTCTGAAGAAGGCGGTCTCCGAGAACGACCGGTTCTACAAGGTTTTCATGGACACCCTGAAGGATCTCGGAAGGGCTTAGCTTCCGGTCGGGAAACACCCTCATAAGGACCATTCCCGGATGGGTGCCGGGCCTTTTCCGCCGCCCATGCGCGGGAACGCCTATCATCGGACACCGTGCAGGTCGACGTCGCAGTCGAGGATCCGTCCGCCTTTCATCGTCTCGAGGAGCCCTTCCCACCTCGACCGAAGATCCCGAATCCGGTCCTCGGGACCGATCGCCCAGACGGCGCCGCCCGCGCCCGCGCCGGCAAAGCGGGCGCCGCACCCTTCGCCCTCGGCCGCATCGATCAGGCTTCGGGTCGCGGGAATCAAGGCATCCGGGGTGATCTCGCGACGCACGGCCATCTCCTCCCGCAGGCATTCCCCCGCGGTCGCCCAGTCCCGCGATTTCAGGGATTGCGCCATGCGGTGGACCGCGCGGTTCGCGCTCACCCACCCGTTGCGGGTTCGGCCCGAGAGAAACGCATCCACCCAGCCTCTGTTCACGGAACCGGAGTCATGGTCCTTGCCGCTGTGGGCCACGAGGATGTGCCGGTTGAACTCGCGACCGCCCCGGGCGTCCAGGATGGGCTCGCGCCGGAAGGGGGTTCCGGGCCGCCCATACCGCCACCGCCACAGGTTCACACCGCCGTAAACCGCGGCGGCCTGGTCCTGCATGCCGCACCCCCCCCCCGAGACGCCGTCTTCCAGGTGGGATCCCAGCAGGAGCAGTGCCTTCGGGGGCAGGGCCTTGCCTCCCAGTCGGACGTCCAGGGAGGAGAGGGCCCGGAGGAGGGCGGTCAAGGCCGTGCTGGACCCTCCCAAAGCGGACCTCGGCGGCGAACCCGACATGATCCGGACCTCCAACCCGTGGAAGCCGAACCGCTCCACCGCGGCGAAGAAGAGGCCGAAGGGAGGGCTGAAGGGAAGGGCGCCCGCCTCGGCCTCCCCTCCCTCCGGGTGAAACCCCCGTGACACCACCCGCACCCACCCGTCGCGGTAGGGCAAAAGGCGGACCCGCGTGCGCAGGTCCAGGGCCACGTTTACCGTCACCGGCGCCTCGCGTTCGAGGGGCAGGGCCAGGGCCTTGATGTCCCAGGTTCCCCCGGCGTCCACCCGGCACGGTGCAGAGGCTTCCACCGGCGAATCCTTCAAGCAGTCTCGAACCGAAACGGATTGGAAAGGCACGGCTCACTCGCAGTCCGGGCGCTCCTCCCCGGGCCGGGCCGGCCGCCCTTCGGAAGGTTCGAGCCGGCCGATGGGTGGGAGCTGGATCTCAGAGAGGGGGCGCCCAGCGATTCGTGTACCCGTCGTAGGACCAGCAGTCGATCAGCGCTTTTCTGGCGGTGAACTGGGGGTTCTTCGCCCACACGATCATCTGCTCGTGGGCCTCGTTCAACCGTCGAAAATCCTCCGCGCGCCCCCCCATGTCCGGGTGATGCAGCTTGGCCATGCGCTTGTAGGCGGACTTGATCCTCTCCACGGCCGTTTCGGAGAGGAGCTCGTTGACGCCGAGTCGAAGGGCCTTGATGGACTCCTTTTCGATGCGCGAGAACCGGGGTCTCACCCTTCGATCCGGCATGACGGCGTTGGCGGATATGGTCTGGTCGTGATTCTTTCTCAAGAGAAAGAGAGAGGCGTATCCCTTGGAGTTGTGGCTGCTGACCATCTCGTGCCACTCCTCGCCGGACTGAAGGATCAGGTCCTTGAGGTCTTCGGCCGGCTTCCGTTTCTCCCGCCTGCGGCACGTGAAGCGGGAGATGTCCCAGGAACGAAGCGGAAGGATGTCGAGGAAGATGCGGCTCTGGTCGAACGTAAAGGCTGCGTACCGCGCATTGAAGACGCGGAGAAGCCCCTTGGACAGGGAAAGCACCCACATCATCTGCTC
>JAIPEI010000178.1 GCA_021737245.1 Deltaproteobacteria bacterium
ATTCCGGTTGAGACCAAGCCCCACCACCCGGGAGGGCCGGACCCCGGCGGGGATGTGTGAATCCCAGCCGGCCATCAGGTCCAGGATCTCCGGCCTCTCGACCGTGATCAGAGATCCGACCACGTGCTCCACGGTTGCGAGCGCGGTCCTGTCCAGGTGGCTCACGAATCGGTCGGTTTCATAGAACAGGGAGTCCTCGTTCTCGTCCATCCTTGAAAATGCGTCGGACGACCGAATCGGGCTGTCCGGGTGAACGTGCTTTCCGCTGTGCGCTTGTTCCATTGACATGATTACACCTCCAAACGAGAAAAGCCGGGTTGCATGCTCCAGGGAGCAGCATTAACCCGGCTCGTGGCCCCGTCTTGCGGGCAGGTTAACGAACGTGTCTGTTTTCCTTTTGAACTAAAGTAACCACCGCGGACCGCCTGTCAAGGCGGGACCCGCGGAAACGGATCGACTTGCCGCCGATAACATGACCTCTCTCTTCTCAGGATCCGAGGCGGCGCAGACGGCCGGGAATGTTCCACGCCTTCATCAGCCTCGCGGTGGCGCCGGGGACGAGATGCTCCCAGTCGGCGCCTTGGGCCATCCGCGCGCGGACATCCGCGGCGCTGATCCCTTTCTCGCCGGGAGTCCGCTCCCAGAGGAGCTCGACCCGAAGTCCCAGCTCCTGGAAACGGGCCTGTTTCCGGCGACCCCATTCATCGTAGATGGTGACGAAAAAAGTCGCTTCGGCCGGGACGTAGCAGCTGTAGAGACGCGGGAAGTTGATGGGAAAAGGAACGATGGAGAAGCTTTCCAGGTCTATCCCTGCTTCCCGGAGCACGTCCCGCACCATGACATAACGCTCGAAGTAGGTCAGCGGGTTCGACCCGGGAAGACTCCGATCCGGATCGGCCGAATCCTCGGCCGTTAGAACAGGATCCGGATTGGTGATCCCCACGATCAGGTGGCGGCAGCGCTCTTTTCCCGCCAGCAGATAGACGACGTGGTCGAGGTGAACGACCTGGAACCGGCCGTGAATGAATCCTGTGTCGATCATCGGCATTGTCTCCCACCCCTGTCGGCCCATGCGAAACGGCGGAAGGACCTGCGGCGAAACGTCCCCATGGAGCAAGGGCCTACGAGGATTGACGGCCTCCCCAAATACGCGCTCAGACGCCGCTGGAGACGCTATAAACGGTTGATATCACAATGGCGGATCTTGAGGTTCAAGGTTTTATGCAACTTCATCATGATTGCGAAAGCACCCTTTTCAGGGCGACCCCGATGCTCTCCAGTGTGTAGGGCTTCTTGACATACTCCCCGGCGCCCAGCCTCTGGGCCTCCCTCACGCGCTCGTTCTCAGCGAACCCGCTGGCGATTACCGCCTTCTGGCCGGGGTGAAGCCGGCGGATCTCGCGGTAGGTGTCCAGGCCGTCCATGCCGGGATCCATGATCATGTCCAGCACGAGCACGTCCGCACGATTCTCCCGCATGTAGGTCACGGCGTCTTCCCCGCTCGAGACGGCGACCACCTCGTAGTTCAGCCTCCGGAGCATGCGGCTCGAGATCTCCCGCTGGTCCTCGAAATCGTCCACCACGAGCACCAGCTGCCCCTCTCCCAGGAAATCCGCAACGGGTGGATGCGCCTTCGGGTTCACCACGATCTCCCTGGTAATGGGGAAGTAAAGCTCGAACGTCGTCCCTCTCCCCTCGTTGCTCGCCAGGTCGATGTACCCGCGGTGGTCCTGCACCGTTCCCCAGACCACGGCCATTCCCAACCCGGTCCCGCTTCGTCCCATGACCTTTTTCGTGTAGAACGGTTCAAAGATCCGCTCGAGGTCTTCCCTCGCGATCCCCGCGCCCTCATCCGCAACGCCCAGCACGACGTACTCTCCTTCGTGTACGTCCTCATACCCGCTGACCGGGCGGTCGACGTAGCGGTTCACCGTATAGATCCGGACGCTCCCTCCATCGGGTTGCGCCTCCGCGGCGTTCGAGATCAGATTCATCAGGGTCTTGCGGAGATGGACCGGAGATCCCCGGACGTTCAGCAGGTCCGAGCTCAGAGCCGTCTCGATCCTCACCCCGGGATGGTACGCGGCCAGCTTGGCGTACTCGGGTGAGGCCAGGTAGTTGGCGACCACGTCGTTCAGGCTCAGCACCTCCGTGCTGGTGACCCCTCTTCGAGCGAGGGTCAGCAGGTCTTGAACGATGGCGGCCGCCTTTTGACCGGAGTCCTGGATCGTGAGAATGGGCTTTCTGAAGGAACTCTCCTCGGGCAGCTCCAGGAGGAGAAGATCGGGGTAGCTGACAATGCCGGAGAGAACATTGTTCAGATCGTGGGCCACCCCGCCGGCAAGCAGACCCAACGCCTCCATCTTCCGGGATCTGGCCAGCTTCTCCTCCAGGTCCCGCTTCTCCTTCTCCGCCTGCTTCCGCTCGTTGATCTCCTGGTATAGCTGTTCATTGCTCGCCCGAAGCTCGGACGTGCGGGCCTCCACCATATCCTCGAGCCGCGTGTTCAACCGCTCCAGCTCGCGGTTGGACTCCTCCAGCCGGGCCGCATAAGCGTCTTTCGCCTCGATGGCGTTGGTGAGCGCAATGTGCTGCTCCTTCAGGCGCCTGGACATGTCGTTGAAATCGGAAGCCATTTCTCCGATTTCATCGCTGGTGGGCAGGTCCACCTGCTCACCCAGGTGTCCCCCGTGTACCTTTCGAATGGCGTCGCGGAGAACAGAGGCCGGTCTGATCACGGACCGGGACAACAAAATGTTCAGAAACAGGGACATGATGACGAGTGTGCTGAGCAGCAGGCCGACGAAAAAGGCGAGGGTCACCATGGACTCCCTCTTCATGTCGGCCAGGCTGTAGTGCATGCGCAGGTAGCCGATTTTCTCGCCGATGACCTGGATCAGGGTGGTGTACTCGACGTAGGATCCTTCCCCCCGGTCTCGCTTCTCGAACACGGGGCCGCTGTTGACGGCGCTTCTTTGATCCGGTGTGAGCGATCCCGACATCGAGCTTTCAGTGGAGAGGACGAGATTTCCTTCCAGGTCGTAGACACAGAGAATGGCGATTCCTTTGACCCTCTGCATCTCTTCGAGCGTGCGCGCCAGGGGCGAGACGCTGATCGGCGAAAACCTCGTTGGCGAGCTCATCGCGCTTTTGCTGGAACACCGTGTCCAGGAGCGTCCCGATCTCCTCGAAACGGGCGTTTCGCCGGTTCACTTCAAAGGGATACAGCAAGGACCAGAAAATCGCGACAATGATCATGCAGGTGATGAAGATCGCCGCATTGATCTTGAATCGAAGGCTCTTGTTCAGCATAGTTCAGAGGTCCCCACCCTCTTTTCGTATTTCCCATACCACGTCTCGAGCCTGGAGTCAGCCGTTCGAGGCTCCTCCGTATCGAGTATCTCCGGCGTGGTCCAGGGGGGCGGGCTATGGTGCAACAGAAAGGATGAGGATGCTTTGACGCTCCTCGAACCTGAGAATGCTCGCCTCTTTGCTTTTGGGATCGCCCGTATCGCCGAACTCGATGGTCCCGGTTGCGCCCTGGAACCCTCTCGTGCGGCGCAGGGCCTTCAGCACAAGCTCCCGTTCCGTGCTTCCGGCACGCCGGACGGCGTCCGCGAAGAGCAGGACCGCATCGTACGTAAGCGGAATCCGTATATCCGTGATCCGTTCCACTCCAAAACGTTCCCGATACAGCCGTTTCAGGATCCGGTTGTTCTCGAAGGGCAGGTCCGGGTGGTAGTGGGTCGTGTAGTAGGCTCCCAGCACGGCATCACGGCCGTACTTTCTCATTTTTTCTCCCCACCCGTCTCCACCCAGAAACGTTGCACGAATCCCCATCTTCGCGGCCTGCTGAACCAGGAGCCCGCTGTCCCTTGCGTAACCGGGGATGTAGAGGACGTCCGCACGGACATCACGGACCTGTCTCAGCACGCCTTCGAAGTTCACGGCCTTGCCGGTGTAAGCGCCTTCCCAGGTTACGATCCCTCCCGCCTCCTCGAACGACTCCCGGAACATGTCGGCCAGGGTGATGGAGTAGGCCTCGTTGATGTTCTTGAGGATCACTGCGGTGTGCGCCCCGAGTCTTTCAAAGGCGAACCGCGCCATGACGCGGCCCTGGAAGGCGTCGCTCATGCACGCCCTGAACACGCAGTCCCCGATCCGTGTGATTTCCGGCTTCGTCGCCGTGGGCGTAATCATGGGAATGCGGGCTTCCTGCAGGACAGCAGCCGCTGACAAGGCGTGTGAGCTCCACAGCGGTCCGATCACTCCCGCCACCTTGGACTGCACCGCTTGATCCGCCGCATTCTTCGAGCCCAGCGGCGTGCTGAGGTTGTCGATGATCTGCAGCTCGAGAGGGCGGCCCAGAACGCCCCCTGCTCGGTTAATCTCGTCAACGGCCAGTCGGGCGGCCCGCACGGCGGGCCGGTTGTCCTCCGAAGCGATGCCCGTCAGCGCGAGAATGAGGGCGACGCGTACAGGTTCCTCTGCGGAGGCCCGATACGGCCGGGACCCCGCGCCCATGACAATGAAAAGAGAAAAGAGCAGCGGAAGGACAGCCGGTTTTCTGCATACTGCGCTCATGAAATCCTTCTCCCTCGCTCGGGTTCGAAAGGGGGGGGCGGCTCGGCGTCATCGACGGTTCAGGGTCACCGTTTCGAGGTATCGCGTCGAGCCCTTCGAGACCTCCATAATGACCGCCCTCTTGAACGGGTCGCCGTGCTCGTTGAAGCTGATCGACCCGGTCACCCCTTCGAACGCACGGGTATCGGACAGGGCCCGGCGCAATGCTTCTCCGTCCGTTGAGCCCGCCCGCTTCAAGGCATCGGCGACCAGCATGACCGAGTCGAAGGCCAGCGCTTCCGAAGCGTTCACCAGGCCGGCGCCGGGTCCCCTCGAACCTCGGGCCAGATCGACAAATCTTCGGGAGGTCTCGGTGTTCGCTTTCTCGTCCCAATGGGTGCAGTAAAATCCTTTTTCCAGGAACCTCCCGCCGCGGTCCAGAAAGCTGTCTCCCACCCAGCCGTCCCCTCCCAGGAAGACGGTCGAGACTCCCGACTGAATCGTTTCACGAATGATGGCCCCGCTCTCGTCGTGGCCGGGGATGAAAATGATGCCCGGCCGGGCCTGCCGGGCCTGCAATGCGATCTCGTGAAAGTTCTCCTGGGAGTGCTTGTAGTCGAGCTCCAGGCCCACACGGCCGCCGCCCTTTTCGAAGTTCCTGCGAAACTCCCTGGCGAGTCCGAGGCTGTAGTCGCTGGACAGGTCCTTGATGATCAAGGCGTCCCGCGCCCCCACGTGCTCGAGTGCAAACCGGGCCATGACCCGGCCCTGGAACGGATCGGTGAAGCAGACGCGAAAGACACAGTCCCCGATCCGGGTGATGCCGGGATGGGTGGACATGTTGGTGATCATCGGGATGGCGTGCTTCTGCGCGACCCGTGCAATGGCCAGGGAGTGGGAGCTCCACGCAGCCCCCAATATGGCCGTGACTCCCTGCCGGACCGCCTCGTCCGCGGCGACCTTGGACCCGATGGGAGTGCTCAGGTTGTCGATCTCCACCAGCAAGAGCGGCCGCCCCAGGACTCCCCCCGAACGATTCACCTCCCGGACGGCGAGGCGGGTCCCATCCAGGGATGAGGCGTTGGATGCCGCCGCGGGCCCGCTGAGGGCATAGATCGCGGCGATGCGGATGGGCTCGCCTGCCGAAACGTCGAAACGGGGCAGGGACCCTACGGCCAACGCCAGGATGAACAAAACCCCTCGTGCAATCATCATGTGCCCCCCGCCGAACGGGCAACAGGCTTCCCGTGAAGAAAGTCCCGGGTTGGATCAGTCGGAACGCGGAAGATCGCCCCTGGGGGAACCAATAGCAAGCTCAATGCCAATACTGGAAAAGTCACTGAATATACAAACAAAGCCGAAGAGTCTCACAGTTTCGAGCGGCTGTGTTCGTCAAAAACCCGGCAGGCTTACGTCCGGGAGTGGCCGCCTTTCGAGCGTTTTTCCCCTTGCTCCAGTCTGTGAACGAGCGCTTTTCGAACCTCCTCGATCTTTTCCGGCGACACCATCTTCCGCCCGTCCAGTTCCCGCACGTAGAATGCGTCGGCCACCTGGTCCGCTTTGGTCGAAACCTTGGCGATCCGGATATCCAGCCCCAGCCCGGTCAGGGTCCGCGTCACATCGTAGAGCAGCCCCACCCGGTCGTTTGCAAACACGTCCACGAGGGTGAAAAAGTCGGAGGCCTCGTTGTCGATCCGAACCTCCGCGGGACGGCGCGGCCTGCCTGGGCGGGTCAGGATCGACGGCGCGGCCTTTCGTTCGAGCCTTTCGGCCGGGGAGAACCGTTCGGCAAAAGCGCTCCTCAAGTCGTCCTCCACCCTGGCCCACACCTCGTCGGGCGGTCTTCCGGTTTCGGGAAGCGTGACCCGGAACAGATCCACGGCCGTATGATCTCTCCAGGTATAAATCTCCGCGGAGAGGATGTTGATGTTGTTCAGGGCAAAGACCCCCGCTGTTTCGGAAAACAGACCCGGCCGGTCATGGGCGAGGAAAGACACCTCCCACGATCCCCGGGCCGGATCGGCACGGGCGGCCATCACGAACTCCGCAGGGTTTCCGCCCGTGCGCAGCAATTCGAGCCGCCCGAACAGCTCGATGTGACGGGCGATCTCGTCGGCGGATGTGTTCAGGAGGTAACGAGGCGTCATCAGCTCGAAGGCCCGGTGAAGCAGAGCGTGATCGATCTTCCCTCCGCTCATGCGAAGGACGCTCCCGCGCACCTCGTCGGCCCGCTTCGACGCATCAGGCGAAGCCAGCTCCCCGCGTTCCAGGATGTGCAGGACTTTGAAAAAGAGCTCCTGCACGAGGCTGGCCACCCAGTCGTTCCAGGCTCGCGGGCCCGTGGCACGGGCATCGGCCCAGGTGAGCAGGAAGAGCATCTTGAGCCGCTCGATCGTGCCCACGATCCTGGCACAGCCGACGACGATCTTTTCATCGCCCAGGTCTCTCCGCGTTGCGGTCTCGACCAGAAGCAAATGGTTGCGGATCAGGAAGCCGACCTCCTCGACGCGTTTCTCTTCCAAGCCCAGCCGCTCGAGGACACTGCCGGCGATGACGGCCCCCTGCCGGGCATGATCCTTGGCCGGTTTTCCAATGTCGTGAAGCAGTGCTGCAAGCAGGAGCAGCTCGGGATCCGGGAGGTCCAGGTAGACGCCGGAGAGCAGGATTTCCTCCTGCCGGGCCACCTGCTTGAGCGCTCGGACCGTCTCCAGGCTGTGACGCCCGACGGGAAACAGGTGGTAGGTGT
>JAIPEI010000179.1 GCA_021737245.1 Deltaproteobacteria bacterium
GCCACCTTCCTGGCCCGGCCCGAGCTCGTACAAACGGGACTGACCGGGGTCCGCCAGACGGACCCGGAGGAAGAGATCGTCCTCGAAGCCAGCTTCGAGAACGTCGAGGACACCGCCAGTGCCTAAGTCGCTGAAGCTTATCGTCGAAGCCCTGCTTTTTGCGTCCGACCGCCCGCTGAGCGTCAAGGATTTCCGCTCCTGGCTTCCCGACGCCGAACCCGCCGGCATTCGAAGCGCGCTCAAGGTGCTCAAGTACGAGTACGAGGCCATGGGACGCAGCTTCAACCTGCGCGAGGTCGCCGGAGGGTACCAGTTCAGGAGCCATTCCGACTTTGGACCGTACATTCTCCGCATGCTTCAGGCCACCCCCGCGAGGCTCTCCCGGGCGGCCCTGGAAACCCTGGCGATCATCGCCTACAAACAGCCGATCGTCCGGCACGAAATCGAGCGTGTCCGCGGCGTCGAATCGGGCGGCATTCTTCGAAACCTCCTCGAGAAGGATTTGATCCGCATCATGGGGCGCAAGGATCTGCCGGGCCGCCCCCTGATCTACGGAACCACCCGCCGATTCCTGGAGGTGTTCGACCTCGACAGCATCGACTCCCTCCCGAAACTCAAAGAAATCAAAGCATTCGGAAACGAGGATCATGGCACGGAAAACGAAGCGCCCGTCCGGGAGGAAGCCCTCCCCCAAACCGAAGAAGACCCGCAGGGGGCCGATGGCGAGCGCGTCCCGGAGCAGAGCCTCGTCGAACCCGAGGCCGGCGAGGACCGGGCCGGCACCGCCCCCTCCCCCGAAGAAGGAGAGCAGGGGGAGGACGCCGCCCCCGAGCCCCAAGGGCCCGCTGAGGATCAATAAGATCCTCTCCTCCGCCGGCGTGACCTCCAGGAGGCGGGCGGACGAGCTCATCGCCGCCGGCCGCGTCACGCTGAACGACGAGCCGGTCCCTGCGCCCGGGACCACCGCGATGTGGGGTGAGGACCGGATATGCGTGGACGGAAAAGAGATTCCCGGCCCGGCCCATCCGGTCTACCTCATGCTGAACAAGCCGTTCGGGGTCATCTCCGCCCTGAAGGACCCCCAGGGTCGGCCGGTGGTCACCGACCTGCTCCGAGGCGTGGACGAGCGGGTCTACCCGGTGGGCCGCCTGGACTTCGACAGCCTGGGGCTGCTCCTTCTGACCAACGACGGTGAGTGGGCGCATCGCTTGACCCACCCCCGGTACCGGGTGCCGCGCACCTACAAGGTCGCCGTGGAGGGAACGATTTCGCCCGGGGATATCGAACGGATTCGGACCGGTGTCCCGCTCGAGGACGGCTTCAGCGGATCGGCCGGGGTCACCCTGCTCCAGAAGAAAGCCGGGAGAAGCCTCCTGCGTATGACCATTCACGCCGGCCGCAGGCGACTCGCCCGCCGGACATTCGAGGCCGCCGGCTACCCGGTCGTTCAGCTCATCCGCATCGGGTTCGGGCCTCTGGTCCTCGGAGACTTGAAGGTCGGATCCTACCGGCACCTCTCCGAAGACGAGGTGGCCGCCGCCAGACGTTCCGTGGGCCTGTGGTGAAGGGGAGGCGGCAATTTCGACGGCGTTGAAAAATGCCTGGAAGCAGGAGATCCGCCCCTGTCATATCAACAGGGTATAGCGTTTCCAGCGGCGGATGAGCAGGTTTTGCGAAGCCGTCAATTTTCTGTTTACATCCCTCTTTTTCTATTGTATGCAGTGAGGTCATTCGAAGATCGGCAGTGATGCACGGGCGGTTAACTCAGCGGGAGAGTGCCATCCTCACACGGTGGAAGCCCGGGGTTCAAATCCCCGACCGCCCACCACCCCCAAATAATCAGCAGGCGTTTTGGAACGAAGGCAGCTCGAAAGCCCTCTTCATGAGGGCTTTTTTGTGGAGCCGCTGTCAGGCACTCCTGCGCGTTTCCATCGCCCCTTCGCCGACCCCAAAAAGTTGATGAGAACACGCCCCACCCGCCGCTTTTCCCTAAAGCTCTCCGTCCTCAGGATCACCATTCCCGCGGCGCTCTCGGTCCTCCTGTTCGCCGCGACCATTTTCCTCTACATCCTCCCCTTCATCGAGGACCGCCTGATGGATCAGAAGCGGGAGCTGACCCGACAGCTCGCCGAGGTGGCTCTGGACACACTTCGATTCTACGACGGACAGGTCCGGTCGGGCGCGCTGCCCCTGGAACGGGGCCAGTCCCTGGCCATTCAGCAGACCCGGGAGCTTCGCTACGGCCCGGAGGGAAAAGACTACTTCTGGATCAACGATCTCACGCCCGCCATGATCATGCATCCCTATCGCAGCGGCCTGGAGGGACGCGACATTTCGGGCCTAATGGATCCGAACGGCAAGCGGCTGTTCGAAGCGTTCGTCCGCAAGGCCCGGGAGCAGGGCTCCGGGTACGTCGACTACATGTGGCAGTGGAAGGACGACCCCTCCCGCATCGTCCCCAAGGTCTCCTACGTCAAGCTCTTCGAGCCCTGGGGATGGATCGTGGGTACGGGACTTTACGTAGAGGACGTTCATACGGAGATCGCCCGGATCACCCGGGGTCTCGTGGTGGTCTGCTCCGCCATCCTGGGCATTACGCTCTTCCTCTCCGCCTACATCATTCGACAGGGCCGCAGGATCGACCGTGAACGGTCCTCGGCGTGGAATGCTCTCCAGGCCAGCGAAGGCCGGTTCCGGCAGATCAACCGGGAGCTCGAGAGCGGCCTCTCGGAAGTGTTCGAAGGGTTGAGACTGATCTCGGCGGGTGATCCCCTGGTGCGGATCTCAGAGACCTCGGCCGTCCCCCTCATCTCCCGGCTCAAGGGGGAGGTCAACAAGACCGCCGCGAACATCTCGGAGATCGTAGAGCTGTCTCACGAGTTCGCCATCGGCCTGGCCGAGCACTTTCACGTGCTCAAGCTGGTCTCCGAAGGAGATCTCGAAGCACGCGTCACCGGTTCGGGCCGCGTGGATCTCCTCGAGTCCCTGAAGAACGTGACCAACCAGATGATCGAGAGCGTGGCCCGGGAGGTCGCCGAACGCCGGCAGGTGGAGGACGCCCTTCGACAGAGCGAGCAGCGCTTCCGGGAGATGGCCCGGCTTCTTCCCACGGCGATCTGCGAGATGGGGCCGGACTTCAACATTTCCTACATGAACGACGTGGGACTGGACATGCTGGGATACTCCCGGGGGGACCTCGAAAAGGGAATCGACGGGGCCCGGATCTTCCAAGGGGAAGACCTGGAAGAGCTCATGTCCCGGGCGGTGAATTCACCTTCCTCGGGCATGACGAAAGGACTCGAGTGCAAGCTCTCCGGCAAAGGAGACGTATCCGTTGTGGCCCTGGTGCACGCCGGCCGGATGTCCGGCCGGGCGGATTCCCGCGGTATTCGTCTGAGCCTGACCGACATCACCGAAAGAAAGCGGCTGGAGGTCCAGCTGCAGCTGAGCCAGAAGATGGAGGCCGTCGGCACGCTGGCCGGCGGGATCGCCCACAACTTCAACAATCTGCTCATGGGAATACAGGGCTACGCCTCCCTCATGCTCCTGAGCATGGATGCGAACCACCCCCACTACGCGAAGCTCAAGGGGATCGAGAAGCAGGTGCGAAGCGGTTCCCGGCTCACCAATCAGCTTCTCGGGTATGCCCGGGAAGGCAAGTTCGAGGTCCGCCCCGCCAGCCTGAATCATCTGGTGAGAGAAACCTCGGACACGCTGTCCCTGACGCGCAAGGACATCCGCATCCAATTCGACCTCGATCCGGATCTGTCCCTGATCCGGGCGGATCAGGGACAGATCGAGCAGGTCCTTCTCAACCTCTATGTGAATGCCGCGGACGCCATGCCCGAAGGCGGCGTCCTGCTTCTCCGAACCCGGAACAGCTCCCACGAGGAGATGAAAGGAAAACGCTACAATGTGGCCCCGGGAAACTATGCGCGGCTCACGGTCACGGACACGGGCAGGGGCATGGACCCGCGCACGATGGAGCGCATTTTCGAACCGTTTTTCACGACCAAGGGGCTCAGCAGGGGGACCGGCCTTGGGCTCGCCTCCGTGTACGGCATCGTCAAGGCCCACGGCGGCTATATCGATGTCGAATCCGCCCAGGGGGAAGGCACGAGATTCGATCTCTTCTTTCCGGCCGTCGTTCCCCGGAAGGAGACGAAGAGCGGAACCGACGAGCAAATCGACATCCCCCTCCGGGGGGAAGGGGAGACCATTCTGGTCGTGGACGACGAGGAGACCGTTCTCGAGGTGGCTTCCGAAATCCTCCGCCGCATGGACTATCGAGTGCTGAAAGCGCGGAGCGGCAAGGAGGCCCTGTCCCTCCTTCGGAAGAACCCGGATCTCATCAAGGTGGTTCTTCTGGACCTGATCATGCCGGACATGGGAGGCGGGGAAACCTTTGACCGCATCCGGGAGATCGACCCGTCTCTGAAGGTCCTGCTTTCCAGCGGATACTGCCTGGACGGCCAGGCCTCGGAGATCCTGGCCCGCGGATGCGATGGTTTTATCCAGAAACCCTACCTGGCCGCTGAGCTTTCGGCCAAGCTTCGCGCTCTGCTCTCCTGACTCGAACTCGATCCGCCCCCGGAAGGAAGCGGCCCACACCGGAGCGGTCTCGACGGGTCCCGGTCCGTCAGGCGGCGGCCGACGAATTCCTGCCTGTGGCCGTCGGAAATACGGCGCTCTGCGGATAACAGGACCCCTACCCTTTCGGCTGAATCAGAGAAGGATCGTAGAGCTCCGGCTTGTCAAAGCCGAGAAGGTTCAAAAGAGTGGATGCCACGTTGGAGAGACCGGCGTCCTTTACAGGCGCCATCTCGTACTCCCCGCGGTAGCCGGAATCCTGGATGACGAAGGGAACCGGGTTGAGGGTGTGGGCGGTCTTGACGATCTTCCTCCCCTCCCCATCCCGGGTGAACATGACATCCAGGTTGCCGTGATCCGCGGTGACCACGGCGATCCCCCGGAGCTCGCGGGTCACCGCAAGGAGCTTGCCGACACAGTCGTCCAGGGTCTCCGCGGCAATCACGGCGGCTTCCATGACGCCCGTGTGCCCGACCATGTCTCCGTTGGCGAAGTTCAGCCGGCCGAACCGGTAGGCCCCCTCCCGAAGCATGGAAATCGTCCGCTCCGTGATCTCCTTTGCCTTCATGCGGGGGGCCTGATCGAACTGGATCCGATCACTCGGGATCTCCACGTAGGTCTCGAGGGAACGATCGACGTAGCCGGAACGGTTTCCGTTCCAGAAATAGGTGACGTGTCCGTACTTCTGGGTCTCGGAGATCGCGAACATCCGGATGCCTTGGGCGCAGAGGTACTCGCTCACGGTGTTCTCGATCACCGGCGGCTCCACCAGGTAGTTGGGGGGCAGGCCGGTGTCTCCGTCGTACTGCATCATGCCGGCGAAGAACGCGTCCGGAACGCGGCCGCGGTCGAATCCCTGGAAATCCTCCCGGGTGAACGCCTCGGAGATCTCGATGGCCCGATCCCCGCGGAAGTTGAACAGCACCACGGCGTCTCCGTCCTGAACGGGACCTTTCGGATTCCCCTCCTCATCCACCACCACGAAGGCGTCGATGTACTGATCCGTGATGCCGGGGTCCTCCTCGTAGTAGGTCCGCACCGCCTCCTCGGCGCTGCGAAACGGCCGGCCTTCACCGTGGACGTGGGCCTCCCACCCCCGCTTCACGATCTCCCAGTCCGAGTAGTACCGGTCCATGGTGACCTTCATGCGCCCGCCCCCGGACGCGACGGCGAAGTCGAGGCCGTTCTCACGGGAGAGGTGCGCCAGCCGGTCCTGCAGGGGGATGATGTAGTCCAGGGCCGAGCGTTCCCCCACGTCGCGGCCGTCCAGCAGGCCGTGCACCCGCACGCGCGGAAAACCGGAGGCGGCGCAACGGTCCAGGAGCCCGTAGAGGTGTCCGATGTTGGAGTGGACGTTTCCATCCGAGAGCAGCCCGATAAAGTGAACCGTGCCGCCGGACCGGGCCCCTCCGGCGATCTCCCGCCACACCGGCGTCTCGAAAACGCGTCCCGACTCCAGGGCCTCGTTCACGAGACGCGCTCCCTGGGGAAACACCCGACCGGCGCCCAGAGCGTTGTGCCCCACCTCGCTGTTTCCCATGTCATCGTCCGAAGGCAGGCCCACGGCGGTCCCATGGGCCTGAAGCTCCTTGTAGAAGGGACCCTGGAACAGCTCGTCCAGGTTCGGGGTCCTTGCAAGATACAGCGCGTTTCCCTCGTCGGGTTCCCCCACACCCACTCCGTCCAGGATCATGAGGAGCAGGGGGCCTTCTCGGCCGCTGAACCAGGGCAGCTCTTGGAGCCTTTGCATCGGGTTACTCCGCCTCCCTCACCACCCGGAAGCCCAGCGTGTCGTGCTTGATGGCCGGATGGCCGATGTTTCGATTGGCGGAGCGGCAGTACCAGGGGTACTTATACCAGCTGCCGCTCCGGCGCACCCTTCGGTTGCCGTTGGCCGGCCCTGTGGGATCCTCCACGCTCTCCTCGGGATAGGCGCCGTACCAGTCGCTGCACCACTCCCATACATTGCCGTGCATGTCATACAGGCCCCACGGGTTGGGGTCGTAGCTTTTCACGGGCGCGGCCTTTCCAGGCTCGAGCCCCATGGACTTCACGTGCGGGATACACGCCTCGGACTTGAGAGGGTTGTTGCTGTACATGGCGCGGGAGCAGGCCGGCTCGTCTCCCCAGGAGTAGGCGGTGGTGGTGCCCGCCCGGCAGGCGTACTCCCACTCAGCCTCCGTGGGTAGCCGATAGGTCCCTTCGCCGCGCTCGTTCAGCTTTTCGATGAACTCCATGCAGTCGAACCAGGACACGCTGACCACGGGATCGTCGAGGACGCCTTTCCGTCTCCCGAAGAGCTTTTTCCCCATCACCTCCCACCACTGGCCCAACGTGACCTCCGTGGTTTGGATGTAGAACGGCCGGGTGATGGTCACCTCGTGCAACCGTTCGTCCCGGTCCCGGTGTGCTTCGTTCAAGGGACTACCCATGGTGAAGGACCCGGCCGGAATCAGCACGAACTCCATGTCGAGGGAGTTGACGAAATTCCGGGGCCGCGCCGAGGTCTCTCCTTCGGGAACCCGGGCGACAACGGCCGCAGCCAGGGCGGCCATGAGAAAGATCAGTGCTTCCCTGCGTCGAAATACCCTCATATGACCTCCTCTTCCCCTTGAATGCAGCCGGCGGTGCACCGCCCGGCGGAGCGGAGCACCCTGCGGCGCAACGAGGAACCGGTTCGACCTATGGA
>JAIPEI010000180.1 GCA_021737245.1 Deltaproteobacteria bacterium
GCTGATTCACCCGCTCCGGAGCGAGGCCCCGGTCTTGTTCGGCTCCCTCGGCACGGTGGCCCTGACCCTCAGCGTAGGGGACCTGGACCGGATGCACCGAAGACTGTCGGAAGAGGGGTGGATCCCTTTGAGCCCCTGCCTGGACCTGAAACCTCCTGGAGGCAAGCCGGTCCGGGCCTTCTGCGTACCCGTGGAGCCGGGCGTCCTTCTCGAGCTGATCGAGGAGGAACGCGGCGGACCGTCTTCTCCTTGCTGATCCTTCCTGGTCCATCCTGCCGATCCGCCGCGTGTGACGTGTACACCGGTACATCCCCGAATACAGGCCCGACCCCATTTCCATTCCTGCGATCCCCGTGTAAGTAGACAGAAGGGATAGGTCTTCTCGGAACGGAACGGAACCAAGTCCCGGGAGGAGCGCGAGAACCAAGGGAAAAGGAGGTCCTGACGTGACGGACTCAAAAAAGGAAAAGAAAACCAAGGAAACGAAGATCAAAAAGACAGAGGAGGATCCGCTTCCCGTGTGCACCACGGCTGCGGATGCGGAGCATCTTCGGGGTGAGGATGAGGACGAGCCCTGCGACGACGCCCGGGCTGTGGAGTTCGAAACGGAGGCTGAAGAGAAGAATGAGGAGTGAAGGGATCAAGGCTCCTGAAAGGAGGTACCGGTGAGAGACAAGGAAAACATCCACGTCAAGGTTCAGGAAATGGTCGACTGCTACGCCACCACCGACCCGCTCAGGGAGATGTCGGGGATCTCGAGCGAGAAAGATCCCGATGAGGCCGCACAAAAATGGCTGGCCCTGGCCACCCTTCACGGCATCAACAACAATGCGAAGAAGATCTCCATCCTGCAGAGCCCGGAAGGGGAGGTGACGGTTCGGGCGGAGTACCGGGAGAAGGAGCTCCCCTCGCCGGGTCCGGCGGTCGGGGCGAGCATCCTGAAGGCGGTTCGGGCCATGACCCACATCGAGGAGGACAAGGGGAAAATGCCCCTGATCATGGGCGTGCGCCAGGACAGCGTGGAGATCGAGGTCAAGCTGAAGAAAAAGGATTCCGGCGAGCTGGCGAGCCTGAGGTTTCCGGACTGAGCGGGACGGCCGGCGACCGGAAGCGGAGGCCGCTTCCGGGGGTATTACCCCCCGGAACGCTCAGCGGACATGGAGGCGAACAGCCGCTCCGCATCTTCCCTGCGGCACAGCTCGGTCCCCGGGGTCATGACAGCCGCGGCGCCGCCGGCCACCCCGAATCGGGCGGCGTCCTCCAGGGTCATTCCCCGGTCCAGCGCCAGGACGAGGCCTGCCACCATGCTGTCTCCGGCGCCCACCTTGCTCTTGATGGGGACAGTCGGGGCGCGGAGGGTCAGCTGTCCATCCTTCCAGGTCAGGAGCGCGCCGGCCGCACCCAGGGAGACCACCACCACCTCGCTTTTTTCTTCTTCGACGAGCTTCCGGGAGAACGCCTGGATCTCGGTGTCGCTTTCGAGCTCCTTCCCGGCCATGTCGCTCAGCTCCCGCAGGTTGGGCTTGATGAGAAAGGGGTAGGTATCCAGGGCCTTTCGGAGCGGAGCCCCGGAGGTGTCCAGCACCAGCCGGAAACGCTTTTCCCGGCAGGACCGGGCCAGTAGCGCATAGAAATCCTCGGGTACGCCCGGGGGCAGCCCGCCGCTGGCCACGATGAGCCCGGCGGCCTTGCACAGCCCGTGGAACCGGTCGAGGCACTGGTTCCACTCCTCATCGAGAAGGCGGGGGCCGGGCAGGCTGAACCGGTACTGCTGCCCGGTTTCGGATTCGAACGCGATGAAGCTCTCCCGGGTCCACCCCTGGATGGACACCACCTCCCGGTTTACGCCTTCCCGGTCCAGAAGATCCTGGAGCAGTTGTCCGTGGGCCCCGCCGGCGGGAAGGAGTGCAAGGGACTCGCCTCCCAGTTTTTTCACGGCGCGGGAGACATTGACCCCGCCGCCTCCGGGCTCGTACCTCGAGGAATCGCAGCGGAGCTTCCGCTCGGCCACCACCCGGTCGACGGTGGCGTTGATGTCGATGCAGGGGTTCATGGTGAGTGTGACGATGCTTTTCAAGTCGACCTCCTGTCACGGTGCAGGGCCGGCACGATCCCGGTTCAGGGCCCCTCGCTGAGCGCCTCGAAGCCGGAGACAATGTCCAGGAGCTCCTCGGTGATGGACATCTGGCGCTGCTGATGGAATCGGTTCCGGAGCTCCGCCAGCCTCTCCTCGATGTTCTTTTCGGCCCCTTGCATGGATGCCAGCCGGCTGGCGTTTTCGCTGGCCAGGGACTGGGCGAAGGCCCGGAACAGCGCCACGAAGAGGTACTCCCGGACCAGCCCGGAGAAGAGCGCCTGCGGGTCGCCGCGGAACAGGGGCAGGGCGCGCCTGGGCCAGGGTGTCTTTCGGAGCCGCTCCAGCCATGCATGGTCCAGCGGCAGCAGCTCCACGGTGCGGGGGCGGTAGGACGCGCCGGAGAGGGGCTCGCTGTGGAAGAGGAGAACCCGGTCCACCCCCCGCTCCTCCTGCCAGGCGGTGACCTGCAAGAGGAGGTCCCGAACCTTGGGCGCGATTCCCTGGACCCCGCCGGGCACGGCCATGCTCTCCTCCACGGGCTGGCCGCGTTCCTCCATCCGGGCCCGGACCCGCTCCCCCACGGCGAGGACGACCCGTTCCCCGGGCCCGGCCTCGAGCCCTTCCAGGTGCGCCATGGCATGGCCGACCACCTGGTCGTTGAGCTGGCCGCACATCCCCTGGTCCGAACCGAACACCACGCTGCCCGGCACCCGGCCCGTCCCCGCGCGGGTGATCACCTGCCCGGCGCCGCCGCCCTGGAACACCGCTCGAAGCCCCATTTCCACGGTGTGGTGGTACTCCTCGAGGGACTCCGCCGCCCGTTCGAACTGACGGATCTTCACCGCGGCCAGGGTCTTCATGGTCTTGACCACGGACTGAAGGTCCTCGGTGCTCTCGATTCTCCGCTTGAGGCTCTCAACCGTCTCCATGGTCCGCCTCTTCCTCGGTGCCCACGGCCTTCCTTGCGGTCCGGGCCAGGGAGGCCAAGTCCTCGTCCTTCAGCTGCTCCCCTCCGGCCATGCGCTCGCAAAGGTCTCCCAGCTGCCCGGTGACAGTCTTCCGAACGCGGCGTTCCGCGTCCGCCACGTCGTCCTCGGAGAGCCCATCGAACACCCCCTCCTTCACCGCCACCAGGGCCGCGATCTGCTCGGCCACCGGCAGGGGGGCGTACTGCGGCTGCTTGAGGGTCTCACGGACCCGGCGCCCGCGCTTGAGGGTCTGGCGGGTGTCCTCGTCCAGCTGGGTGCCGAACCGGGCAAAGGCCTCCAGCTCCTCGAACTGGGAGTAGGCGAGCCTCAGCTCGCCCGCCACGGCGCGGTAGGCCTTCAGCTGGGTCTTTCCGCCCACCCGGGAGACGGACCTTCCCACGTCCACCGCAGGAAGCACGCCCTTGCGGAACAGGTCGGGGGAAAGATAGATCTGGCCGTCCGTGATGGAGATCAGGTTGGTGGGGATGTAGGCGGAGATGTTCTGGGCCTCGGTCTCCACAATGGGGAGGGCCGTGAGGGAGCCGCCCCCGCCTTCCTCGCGCAGATGGGTGAACCGCTCCAGGAGCCGGGAGTGGATGTAGAAGATGTCGCCGGGAAAGGCTTCACGGCCGGGAGGGCGGCGGAGCAGGAGGGAGAGCTCCCGGTAGGCCCGGGCGTGCCGGGTGAGATCGTCCAGCACCACGAGGGCGTCAAGGCCCTTTTCCATGAAGTACTCACCCAGCGAGGCCGCCGCATAGGGGGTGAGGAACTGGAGACCGGGCGGGTCCTCTTCCGTGGCCATGAGCACGACGCTGTACTCCAGGGCCCCGTTTTTTCGAAGATCGTCCATGACCTTGGCCACGGCCGACGCCCGCTTTCCCACGGCGCAGTATATGCAGATCACGCCCGTGTCCTTCTGGTTGAGGATGGTGTCCACGGCGATGGCGGTCTTTCCGGTCTGCCGGTCCCCTACGATGAGCTCCCGCTGTCCCCGCCCGATGGGGATGAGAGCGTCCACCACCTTGAGGCCCGTCTGGAGCGGGACCGTGACGGGCAACCGGTCCATGATGGCCGGGGCGGGCCGTTCCAGGGGCAGGGTCCGGTCGACCCTGAGAGGCCCGCGACCGTCCTGGGGCCTCCCCTGGGCGTCCACCACGCGTCCCAGGATCTCCTCTCCCACCGGGATCTCCGGGACGCGGTGGGTCCGGCGCACCTCGTCCCCCGCCTCGAGGTCGCCGCTCTCGTCCAGGAGCACTACCCCGATCTCGGTCTCGCTCACGTTGAAGGCCAGGCCCAGCCGGTCGCCGGGAAAGCGGAGGAGCTCGAGGGATCGAATCCCCCGGAGACCGGTGACGCGGACAACCCCGGGACCCACGTAGACGACGGTCCCCACCTCCCGGCTCCTCGGCCGGGGATCGTGGTCCTGAAGGGTCTTGTCCATGACCCGGAAGGTGTCTTCCAGCAGACCCTGAAGGGGTGACAACGGTTGTTGGCTCATGTCATCTCCTGATTCTCCTGCTTCTCCTCCTGCATTGTCCCCTCCTCGTCCTTCTCGGCTTCCGCCTCGATCACCCGCTTGGCCTCCTGCTCGAGGTCGTCCAGGTAGTCCTCGAACCCCCAGGCCAGCTTTCGCCCCTTCATGCGCAGCTCGACCCCGGGCGCCCCGTCCTCGTCGGTCTCGTATTTCACCTCGATATCGTCGCCCAGATGCTCGTGGATCTCGCGGGTCGCCTTCTGCTTGAGGCCGGCGGGCATCTCAAAGGTGCTTCGCACCGTGATCCGGTTCTCGTCGGTGCGGGCCGCCTCGGCCATGTCGTCCCGCTCCCCCCGGTCCAGCCCGGCCAGATGCTCGAGGAGGACCTGCACCATCTGCTCTTCCACCTCGGCGTCGGCCAGGTCCTTGAGCGCCTTTCGGCAGACGGCGTAGACCTCCCTTCCCGCCATCCGCCTCAGCTCCCGGGTGAAGGCGGACTTCTCCCGGTCCAGCGACTCCTGCCAGCTCCGGCGCATGGACTGCACCTGCTCCCGGGCTTCGCGCACCAGCCGCTTCTTTTCCTTCCCGGCCTCGTCCCTGGCCTCGGCGAGGATGTCGTCGCGCTGCTTCTCCAGCTCCGCCCGCTCCCTGCGGAGGGACTCCGTCTCCTGCTCCGCCTCTTTTTCTTTGCTCCGCGCTTCGTCCAGGCGATTCTGAATTCTCTCCTCCCGTTTGTCCATGGCGTGCAGTATCCGGTCGTAGAGAAAGTGCTTCAGCAGGAAGACCAGGATCAGGAAGTTGACGATCTGTGCGGCGACGGTGAACCAGTCGATGAGCACGGTCTATCCTCCCGCGTTGGCGACCACGTAGTCCCAGAAGGGGTTGGCGAAAATGATGATCATGGACACCACAAAGGCGTAGATGGCCGTGGACTCGATCATGGCCAGCCCCACGAAGAGCGTCCGGGTGATGCTGTTCATCTCGTCCGGCTGCTGCGCGATGGAGCTGAGGGCCTGGGCCACGGCCCTGCCCTCTCCGATGGCCGGGCCGATGGCGCCGATGCCGATGGTGAGGCCTGCGGAAAGGACCGAGGCCATGCCGATCAGTGAGATTCCTTCCATTGGTCTTGTTCTCCTTTCTCTCCTGCCGAATCGGCCTGCTTCTGCTCCCGCTCCTGCCGGGCCCGGGTCCCGGAGGCGATGTACACCATGGCGAGGATGGCGAAGATGTAGGCCTGGATCACTCCGGTCAGGAGCCCGAGGGCATTCATGACCACGGGGAACAGGATGGGGGTGAGAGCGAGCAGGATCGCCACGATCTTGCTGCCGCTCATCATGTTTCCGAACAGGCGGACCGCCAGGGCCAGGGTCCGGGACAGCTCCCCCATGACGTTGAAGGGAAGCATGATCACCGTGGGCTTGACGTACTGCTTGAGATACTCCTTGAGACCGCTGCTCCGGATGCCGTAGCCGGGCACCGCCACGAAGACGCAGATGGCCAGCCCCGCCGTGGTGGAAAGGGATGCGGTGGGAGCCACGTAGCCCGGCACCACGTTCAGGATGTTGGAGACCAGGATGAACAGGAACAGGGTCCCCACGAAGGGGATGTAAGGCCTCGGCGGCTGGCGGGAGACCTGCCGGATCTCGTTCTCCATGCCCTGGACCAGGATCTCCAGCAGGTTTTCCCACCGGGGCAGTGGCAGGTCGGAGCTGAGGCGGCGCGTGATGAGCCATGCCCCCAGCACCATGAGCGCCATGACGGCCCAGGTGGCTATGATGGTCAGGTTCAGGTGGACGAACCCCCACTCCCAGAAGACGATCTGATCCGGCGTGATATCCTTGATGTCCATGCTCGTGACCCCTTATCGACCGTGGTGCCCGAGGGCCGGGGTCGGAGGCCCGGGCCTGAGCCGGTGCACCGCGGCCAGCCTGACCAGGATGAACCCCGCCAGGCTCGCCGGCAGCATGGGCCAGCCTCCCTGAAGAATGCCGTAGAACCCCAGCAGGCTGAGCCCCGCCCGAACCATGAAGCTCCCCGCCACCCAGGCCGCAGGATGGCGAACCCCCGGCAGCCGGCGGACCGTCCACCAGAGCCCGGCGAAGTAGAACCCCCCGATGCCGAGACCCGCTGCGAATGCGAACAAGTAATCCATGGATGTTCCGGTCATAACGTTTCCTTGCTTTTTGGGTTTTCCTTTCCTCTTTCCTCTTACCTCTTACCTCTTACCTCTTATCTCTTATCTCTCTTCTCTCATCTCTTGCTCTTACTCCTTCCGGCTCTCCCGCTTGATCCAGTACCAGGCGTTCAGGCAGCCCACGAACACGCCGACAAAGACCCCGGTGAGGGTCCAGGAGGCCGTGCTCTCCCACTTCCGGTCCAGCCAGACGCCCAGGGCGATACCGATGAGGGTGGGAATGGCCACGGACCAGCCCACCAGGCCGAACATGCCCAGGCCGAACCAGACGCCCCGGTCCTCCTTTCGGGCACGCAGCTTTCGCTGCTCCTTGGCGCCCACCTCCTCGGGCCAGGTTCGCTTGTGTTTCTCACCCATGTCTCTGCAGCTCCAGGAACCGCCTTACGAAGTTGGCCTCGATCTTGGCCACGGCCGACAGCTCGGTCTTCTCACGTTCGTCCATTACCTGGAATTTATCCTGGATCGTTACCTCCAGCGTCCCCAGGTCGTCGCCCTCCACCGCGTCCCTTGCCGATACCAGCACGTCCGAGCCCACC
>JAIPEI010000181.1 GCA_021737245.1 Deltaproteobacteria bacterium
CCTATAGCCTCCGCGATGACGGGCGTTGCCGGATCCTCCATATCCCTCGTTACGAAGACCAGCTCGAAGGGAGGGTAGTCCTGGGACAGAAGGGAAGCAAGGACCCGGGGCAGCTCCGGCCCAGCCCCGGCGGCCGGCACCACCATGCCCACATCCGGCCAGAAGGCTGCTGGGTCTTCGTCGGGGATGGAAGGGTCCCGCCGGATCGCCGCACCTCCAATAGCGGCCAGGCAGCCGGCGGCCAAGAGGCAGACTCCCATGAGGATGAAAAGAATCATGGTTCCAATGGTCCCGCGTTCACTGAGTCAGATTAGGTGAAGCTCTTTGCCTACCCGTTCGAACACGTCCAGGGCGAAGTCGATCTGCTGCGTCGTGTGGGTGGCCATGAGGCTGACCCGCAGCAGGCTGTTCTTGGGCGGAACCGCCGGAGGCAGCACCGGGTTGACGAAGATTCCTTCTTCCTCGAGTCGTTTGCACATCATCATGAGGGTATAAGCGTCATCGATATAGACCGGGATGATGGGAGTCTCCGAAAGACCGGTGTCGAAGCCCAACCCGTTCAGCCCCTCCTTCATCATTCCGGTGTTCCGCCAGAGTGCGCCCATCCGTTCCGGCTCCCTCCGGATGATCTTCAAGGCCGCCAGGGCGGCCGCCGACGATGAGGCGGGCATGCTGGCGCTGAAGATGAAGGCGCGGGCATGGTGCTTCAGGTACTCGACGGTTTGCCGGTCGCCGGCCACGAATCCTCCCAGGGACGCGAGGGACTTGCTGAAGGTCCCCATGATGAGGTCGACACTGTCCGTCAGGCTGAAGTGATCCGCCGTTCCTGCGCCCTGCCTGCCCAGGATCCCCAGGCCATGGGCGTCGTCCACCATCAGGGCGGCCCCGTATCTTTCCGCCAGGGCCGCCAGCCCGGGAAGACGGCATACGTCCCCTTCCATGCTGAAGACCCCGTCCACCACGATGAACTTTACCTTTTCCCGGGGGATCTCCGACAGGATGGTTTCCAGCTTTTCCATATCATTGTGAGGGAAACGCTCCGGCTTGGCCATGGACAGCCGGGCGCCTTCGAAGATGCTGGCGTGGTCGCACGCGTCCATCAGGACGACATCGTGCCGGTTCAGCAGGGTGGCCAGGACACCTTGGTTGACCTGAAACCCCGTGGAAAACAGGATCGAGGACTCCTTCCCGAGCCAGTCGGAAAGGGTCTCCTCGAGCTCGATGTGGATATCCAGGGTGCCGTTGAGGAACCTCGAACCCGAGCAGCCGGTGCCATACTTGTTCAAGGCCTTGACGGCGGCCTCCTTCACCTCCGGATGACCGGTCAACCCCATGTAGCCGTTGGATCCCAGCATGAGCGCCCGCCGGCCGCCCTTCAGCACGACCTCCGTACCCGGTTCGGACACGATCTCACGGAAATAGAAGTAAAGCCCCATCCTCCGTCCTTCTTCGGCCAGGGTGAAACCATCGATCCTTCCGGCCAGCTTTTCGGCGAACATATCCCAGGTCTCCTCTTTTTCCGGCGGGTGCGGAAAGGTCCTTGCCGGGCCCGGGGTCAATATCCCATCAGGCCGCAGCACCTCGAGCACGCAGGCATGAGCCCCTCCCTGGACAGGCTCCGCCGGAAGGCCCGATAGGCGGATGAGTTCCACAGCTCCGAGATGGTCTTCTCCTTGACATTGCCGACCACGTAGTCGTGATAATCCCGGCAGGGCGACAGGTCTCCGTTGCTGTTGATCTCGACCGCCTGAAAGATGGAAACACACTGGTCGTAGCCAAAGCGGGCCTCATGGTCCGAGTAGTAGCTCACGAGGTTTTCCACCCCCCGGACGGGAGGGATGACCGTGACGGGCGGGGTGGACCGCCGGCGGGATCGCCTGGTCATGTTCGCCAGCTGCCTTTCGATGAGGTCGCAGTCGTCCGGCCGCCAGCCGCCGATCCAGCCCCGGTGGAGGCTGGGGCGGGTTCCGAACCGACGGGCAAAATCCTGCTCGTGCGCTTCCGCATGCTCCTCGTCGATCCACCAGGAGAGGTAAAAAACGAAGAAATCCACCTTGTCCCGGAAACGGTCGTAGATCTCCTCCAGGTGTCCGGCATTGTCTCTGGAGATGACTGTGAGGGATGCGATCAGGGGGAGATCCCGCCCGAGCAGGCGCCGCATTTCGTTCACCGCTTCGAGTCCCTCGAGAATCTGCTTGAAGTTGTCCCCATTCCCGGTCGAGGGCCTGAGGCGGTTGTGCAACTCGGGTCGGTGCCCGTCAATGGAGACCTGCAGCAGAAAGAGGGGCAGGTCGACGAGAAACCGGGCGGACCCGGCCAGGTGCGTGCCGTTGGTAGCAATGGCCACGGGCATCCGGAGGGCCGTGGCTCCGGCCATCACGTCCAGGATACCGTCATATAGCATGGGCTCCCCGCCCCACAGGTAGACCGAGGGGTGGTGTCCATTTCTCGCCACGTCGGCCAGCAGATCGAGGTATCGTCCCGACCGGACCTCGTCCCGCCTCAGAGTCCCGACATCCCTGCCGTGCAGGAACCCGCTCGTCCCCCACTGGCCGCATGTGCGGCACCTCAGGTTGCACAGGTCCGTTATGCGAATGCTCACCTGACGGATTTTTCCCGCCTCCCCGCGCCGGCGGCCGGGGTGCAAGGCGTTGAACAGCGTCTTCTCGCCCTCCAGCATGAACAGCTTGGACGCAATCCAGGGGTGGCGCGCGGTGCGGACGGCGTGTTTGAAAACGATCCAGGGGCTGATGTGACTTCGCTTGAAAGACGGCGTCTCGGGCATCCCTTGTTCTGTTCCCCCGTTTCCAAATTCCGAATGCAGGCCCGAAGCTATAACAAATCCTCGAGTCGTACAAGAGGGTTCCTCGACACCCCTTTTTCTTGACACCATCGATCCCCGGCGCCTATAAGGGCGACGGCGTCATCCCCCCGAAGACGCCTTTCCTCCGAAGAGTGGAAGGGACCCTGACCGGGCTGAAAGAGCCCGGCAAGGGGCGAACATGAGCCCCAATGAAAACGACGACCGAACCTCAGGGACCCTCGCTGTTCAAGCGGATGGTCTTTCTCACCGGCGCGCGCGGTTTCCGGGAATTGCTGGGGGCCGTCTTCTACATCCTGCTGGCCCGGAAGAGCACGGTACTGTTCGGTGAGTTCATGCTCGCCCTCGGCATGGGGTACCTCCTTCGGATCGCAGCCGACTTCGGGCTGAATCAGTTTCTCGTCCCCCGCCTTGGCAGGAAGGAAACCGACACCACACACCTCCTCGTCCAGGTGTCCCTGCTGAAGGCCGCCCTTTTCATGGTCGCCTGGACGGCAGGTTTGGTGTTTCTCTTCTCGCAGGACTACACGGTCCAGCTGAGACGTGTGATGATCCTCATTACCGCGGGGGTGGGGCTGGAGGCTTTTTCCAACACGTTCTTTGTCGTGCTCCAGGTCCGTGGACGTCAGAAAACAGAAGGCCTGGTGCGGAGTGCCGCCTCCTTCCTCGGTTTCGGATGGGGAATCGCGACGCTCGCTGCCGGTCTTTCCGCTCCCGTCATCGCCTCGTTCAAGCTCGTGGAAACGGCCATCCTCCTGGCCTTCGCGGGCTGCATGATGTTTCGGGAGCACCGTCCTCGACTCACCAGTCAAACCATGGCGGGGCTCGCCCTGATCCTGCCGCAGGTCTTGATCTTCGGCCTGATAGATATCTTCAGCGTTGCCTTCGCCAAGATCAATCTCTTCTTTCTCCAGCACCACGGCGGGTCCCACGACGTGGCCCAGTACAGCGCCCCCTGGGAGATCGTGGACGGAACGACCATCCTGGTCCTGGAGCTGATCCTCCAGGGGGTGCTCTATCCCGTGTTCGCCCGGCTGTGGCTCCGGGATCGGGAGCAAGCCGTCGAGATCGCCCAAAACAGCTTCCGCTGGCTCATGGCGGCGGCCCTCGTCATTTCCGCTGTGCTCTACCTGGAGAGCGATCGCCTCATCCCCGGCATTTACGGCCCCAATTATCCGGATGCGGTGTGGCTTCAGCACGTCCTCGTTCTCACGGCGGCCCTCTCCTTCCTCCAGTACCTCTGCGCCTTTCTCATGATGAGCATGGGGCAGGAAAAACGCCTTCTTCTCTACCTGCTCGTGGTCCTGCTCTTTAACATTCTGTGCTGCATGGTTCTCATCCCGCGCAGCCCGCTCCAGGGAGCCGCCTGGAGCATAGTGGCCACCAAGGCGGTCGTTGCCGCCCTGACCGTCTTCCACTGCCATGCCGAGATGAGGCTGATTCCCTGGAGGTCGCTTGCCCTCCTGGGGGCCGCCTGCGCCTCGGGCGCCTTCCTGTTCCTGGCCTGCCGGGGATGGGCGAGCCGCGAGCTGGCGGAGCTCTCGGCCGTTATGCCGGTGATCGTCCTGGCCGGTTTCTGGTGGAGAGGACAGCGCCGCAGTACTGTTCGAGCCGGAACTGAACAGTTTTGATTCGGCTTCCCTCTTCGAAGCGGGGGATGGTGCCGGATACTCCGGCAGGCGGATTTTGGGATGGATGCGGGTCCGATTCCGGGCTAAGGTGACAGGGGTTTGCAGAGCGCATCAATCACGGAACCCGGACCTTCCGGGCATCCGGCTTGGAGGCACACCTGAAAACGGTCACCCTCACAGGGGCCACCGGGTTCATCGGCTCCCACCTCGCCCGGGCCCTTATCGACCGGGGAGTCGCGCTGCACCTCTGGGTCCGGCGGAGCACGCCCCTGATCCGCGCCCTGAAGCAAAGGGGGGCCGCAGTCCACATCGACACGGGAAGGGAGACCGGACCGGGGCTCCGCAGAGCCCTCGAGAAGGCCGATGCGGTCATCCACTGTGCTGCAGCGACAAAGGCCCTCAACCGGCGCTCCTTTTTCGATTCCAACGTCACACTTACCGAGCGGATACTCTCCAGGTTGGACCGGCATCAAACCTTCCTTTTGATCAGCTCCCAGGCCGCCGCCGGACCGTCCCCCGGAGGGATTCCCGTGGATGAAACCGTGCGCCCCGCCCCGGTGAACGGCTACGGCTGGAGCAAGCGCCTGGCCGAGTGGAAGACCCGTGCATGGGCGCACGATAACGATCTGAACTGCCTTATCCTTCGTCCTTCAGCCGTGTATGGCCCGGGGGAAAAGGATTTCTACCGGCTCTTCAAGAGCATACAAAACGGGGTCGCCCTTCTCCCTGGAAACGGACGGCAGAGGCTCTCTCTCCTCCACGTGGACGACCTGGTTCAGGCGATCCTTGCAGCCATGGAGCGTGGAAGGAGGGGGGAGACCTATTTCGTCACCGGCGAAGAGACCGCGTCATGGCTGGAGCTGGCGAGCCTCATCCAGGCGGCGCTCTCCAAGGACCGGGTCCTGACCTTGAGGGGCGCAGTCCCCCTGGCCCTGCCGGCCGCCTTTTTCTCCGAGGCGCTGTCCCGGTTGACGGGTAAGCCGGGGCTCCTCTGTCGCGACAAGGTAGCGGAGATGAGGCAGGAGGCCTGGCTGTGCAGCAACCGCAAGATCAAAGAGCACCTTGTCTGGCGCCCGCGGGTTTCTCTGAGGGAGGGAGTCGAGCAGACCGCAGCCTGGTACGTAAGGGAAGGCTGGATCTAGGAGGGGCATTTTCACGGTAAAAATCGTCACGGTTGCGAGAAAAGGGTTTGACACCGGCACACCTATTGGTTAATTTTTCCGCTTATTTCGGGAACATTCCCTCCCAGATATCCCGGCATTTACCGGATCCGTCTCACTACCAAGGCCCGATGGGCCGACAGGCGAACGGCCCCTCTTTACCCGAGGTGACTTGCGATGCACCGACGACCGCCTTCTCTCGCTCCTTTTTTTCTTCTTTTTCTTTGCCTTTTTTCCCCCCCGCTTCTCCTGGCGCAGGAGCCCGTCATTACCCTTTCCGATGCCATTGGCAAGACCCTCGAGCTCAACCCGGGCGTGAAGATCGAGGAGGAGCAGGTGGTCCAGAGCGAGGGAGCGCTCCAGACGGCCACGGGCCAGTTCGACTGGATCGGACTGGGCTCCGCATACCGGGAGCAGGAGCGGTACCATTTCCCGGACTCGGAGGAGCAGGACGGCCGGCTCGCCACCCTGACGGGGACCCGGTGGGTGACGGACAGCTGGCGGGAGGAGGCCACAGGCTACTCTCTGGGCTTGAGAAAGCAGTTCCGGGAAGGCCTTGTTTTCTACCCTTCCGTCTCCAACCTGAACGTGGAGGATCTCAGCGAAGACATCGAGACGCAGAGCCGCTCGGACCTGCATGTCGAGTTTGTCATTCCCCTGATGCGAGGGCTAGGCAAGGAGAACACGGCCGCCGGCGAGATGGCCGCCAGGTCCAGCCTCGATGCGACGAAGCTGCTTTCCAAGCACGATATTTCCGGACGAATCTACCTGACCTCCGTCTCCTACTGGAACTGCCTGGCCGCCCTGAAAAACGTTCAGATCCTGGAAGACAGGGAAAAGAGGGCGGAGGAGGTCTCCCGGCTGGTGGACAGACTGGTGCGGGTGGGTGAGATGGAACCGGCCGCGAGACGCCAGGCCCAGGCGAAGCTGTATCAGCGGCAGGCGGACATTCGGGACAGCCGGTCCTCGGTGTACCAGGCGAGACAGGGCCTGGGCGTGGCCATCGGCTACACGCCGAGGGAGCTGCCCCGGGCACCCCTGCCGGAGGGCTCGTTTCCGCCCGTGGTCCAAAAATCCTTTCTGGACGACGAGAGGACCTCGCAATACGTCGACCTGGCCCTGGAGAAACGGGGGGATTACCTGGCGAGCCTCACCAACGTGGAGATAGAAAAAATCCTGCTCCAAAAGGCCCGCAACGACATCAAACCGAGACTCGATTTCACCTTCCGATTCGGCGTGTCGGGATTCAATGAAAGGGACGATTCGACCCGGTATGTCCGCTCCCTGTACCACGATCACGCGGGACCCAATGTCTTCGGCGGCCTGACTCTGGAGCTGCCCATCGAGAACAACGCCGCCAAGGGGGAGTTCGTGCGGAGAAGCTCTCTGGTGAGAGAGGCGCAATACACGGCCGAGTCTTTCTCCAACGGCATCGCCTCGGACGTCCTGGTATCCGTGGAGAGGCTTCGCTCGGCCATCAAGGAGTACCGCCTGGCCGCCGAGTCGACCAGTGCTTATCGGGACGCGGCCGACCATGAAAACTTCAAGGTCCGCCAGGGCACCACCGAGCTGAACGACTTGATCGACATGGAGGACCGCTACTACACAGCCCGGGCGAGGCAGGTGGAGG
>JAIPEI010000182.1 GCA_021737245.1 Deltaproteobacteria bacterium
GAACCTGGGGAGATCGGTGTAAAAGCCGCTCAGCGGCGTGTAGTCCACCTTGAAGTCCCCGGAGTGGATGAGCGTGCCTTCCGGTGTGTGGACGGCCAGCCCGACCCCGTCCACGATGCTGTGGTCGACCCGGATGAACCCCACCTGGAAGGGGCCCAAATCCAGGACCTCTCCAGGACGGACCGTTCGGAGGTCCGCCGTCTCGTCGAGCTGATGCTCCCGCAGCTTCTCGCGGAGAAGCTCCACGGTGAAGATCGTACCGAACACCGGCACGTCGAACTCCCGCAGGAAAAACGGCATGGCCCCGATGTGGTCCTCATGACCGTGGGTCAGCACGATGGCCCGGAGACGTTCCCGGTTTTCACGGATGTAATGGAAGTCCGGGATCACCACATCCACCCCCAGCATGTACTCCTCCGGGAACATGAGCCCGGCGTCGACCACCAGGATGGTATCCCCGAACTCCAGGGCCATCATGTTCAGGCCGATTTCGCCGAGCCCCCCGAGGGGAATCACCTTGAGCATGTGCACTCCTCCGTGCCGCCGGCCGTCCGGCGCAGATCCGGCCGGGCTTGAAACCGGACATTCTGCTGAATTAACGGAACCTTACTTTTTTGATTCCCGTCCGTCAACAAAGAATTCTTTTTGCCTCCGAAGCCCTTGATTTCGTTTTTTCCTTCGTGATAGGGTGCCGGACGTACGTCTCGATCACAACCCCTCACGTTCGTTTCATGAAAACGGTGCCAGAGAGAGGAGAGCAAGCCATGGCGGGTGTCAACAAGGTGATTCTGGTCGGGAATCTGGGAGCGGACCCCGAGGTCCGATACACCACGGCCGGTTCGGCCGTGGCCACGTTCAGGATTGCAACGTCCGAGGAGTGGCGGGACAAGAGCTCCGGGGAAAAGCAGAGCCGGACCGAATGGCACCGGGTGGTCGCCTTCGGCAGGCTCGGCGAGATCTGCGGCGAGTTCCTCCATAAGGGCAAGCAGGTCTACCTGGAGGGGCGTCTTCAAACCCGGTCCTGGGAAGACAAGGATGGGAACACCCGGTACACGACGGAGATCGTCGCCCGCGAGATGCAGATGCTCGGTTCCGCGCCGGGGCGGGAGTCCCGTGAACCCGCCCAGGGCGGCGGCGGGAGCATGGGTGAACCCGTCACCGTGCCGGAGGACGACATTCCATTCTGAACCGGAGGGGTTGAAGCGATTGGGCCGCGAGGCGAGGGCGGTCAGGGGTCAGGCCTTTTCGTCATCCTGTTCTTCCTTTTTGGATTCTTCTCCCGTCGTGGCTTCGATCTCTTCCTTCTCGTTGGTTGCTTTCTTGAAGTTCTTGATCCCTTTTCCGATACCGCTGCCGATTTCGGGGAGCTTTCCGGCACCGAAGATAATCAGAATGATGATCAAGATGATGATCAACTCTGGCATGCCGATTCCAAACATGGTTTTCCTCCGCGATACGTAAGATCTATCCGTCGGTTTTCGACAGCAGGAGCTTGAACTCGGGCGACTGCATGAATCGATGGATCGCCTGCTGATAGTCCACCCAGGCGGCCCACATCTCGAGCCACGCCTTGTTGTGCCAGAAGAGCTCGGCATCCTTTTCCCCGCTGCTGATGCCGAGAAAGTCTTCGAACTCCCCCCTGCAGCTGTCACAGAAGACGTAGCCGAGCGGACCGGATTTCAGCTCCGCGTCGTTCGAGGCTTCGCTGAGGTGGTGGCCGCACATGGCGCACTTGAATTGACAGGACGTGCACTGGAGCACCTTCTGGAGTGCCCGGACTTTCTCACGGTGCTTCTCCACCTGGCGCCCCTGTCTCCGCCGGTCGATCTGCTCCCGGATGTCGATCACCTTGTCCATGTCGCGGCGCCTTGAAGATGTTTCGTAGGGGGTGCACGATGTGGTGGGGAAACGATACAAGCCGCCAATTTCGTTGAACAATCATTCGAGTCTACAAAGGGATGGTAACACCGGACCCGGGACAAGTCAAGGTGTGCTCGACGGTTTGCCCAAGCCTGCCGAGATCGCGGACAACGGTGATTCCGGCGGCCTCCAGGGCCGCGATCTTGTCCTCGGCGCGTCCCTTGCCCCCGGAGATGATGGCGCCGGCGTGACCCATCCTTTTCCCCGGCGGTGCGGTGCGGCCCGCGACAAAAGCCAGGACCGGCTTGGTAAAGGAGTCCCGGCAGTAGCGCGCCGCATCCTCCTCGGCGGTGCCCCCGATCTCTCCGATCAGCACGACCGCTTCCGTGTCCGGATCCTCCCGGAACCGCTCGAGATGGTCGATGAAGGAGGTCCCGATGATAGGGTCTCCCCCGATCCCGATACAGGTGGACTGCCCGAGCCCGGCCCGGGTCAGCTGGTCCACGACCTCGTAGGTCAGGGTGCCGCTGCGGGAGATTACGCCGACGGTTCCGGGGCGGTGGATCGGGCCGGGCATGATGCCGACCTTGGTCTTCCCGGGGGAGATGATGCCCGGGCAGTTGGGACCGATGAGGACGGTTCTGTGACTCCTCAGGTAGCTCGTGACGCGCACCATCTCCAAAGTTGGAATGCCTTCCGTGATGCAGACGGTCACGGCGATCCCGGCGCAGGCGGCCTCCATGACGGCGTCCGCGGCAAAGGGCGGGGGAACGAAAATGCAGGCCGCGTTCGCCCCTTCCCTGTCTACGGCGTCCTGCACGCTATTGAACACGGGGACCCCTTCGATGGTCTGCCCGCCTTTGCCGGGGGTGACCCCGGCGACCACGGCGGTGCCGTACTGAAGCATCTGCCGCGTGTGGAAGGTGCCTTCCCTGCCGGTGATTCCCTGGACCACCACACGCGTCTTCTCGTCAACCAGGATGCTCATGATCTATGGTCTCCTATCGGTCGGGCGGTTCCCGGGCCCAGGCCCCTGGGTCGGGGAGACCTGGCGGGTGACCATGGCGGCCGCCTCGCTGATGTCCTTGGCCACCAGGAACTCCAGGTCGGATGATTCCAGGATTCGCCGCCCCTCATCGACGTTCGTGCCTTCGAGCCGAACGATCAGAGGAACCCGGATCGCCGTCTTTTCCGCCGCCGCCAGGACGCCCCTTGCCAGCACATCGCAGCGGAGGATGCCCCCGAAGATGTTGATCAGGATCGCCTTGACCTTCGGATCCTCCAGGATGATCTCGAAGCCGCGCGTGATCATCTCCTCGCTGGCCCCGCCGCCGACGTCCAGGAAGTTGGCCGGTTCGGCCCCGGCCATCTTGATCACGTCCATGGTCGCCATGGCGAGCCCCGCACCGTTGACCATGGCGCCGATGTTTCCATCGAGCCGGATGTAGTTGAGATTGAACTGCCCTGCCTTCCGTTCCAGGGGATCCTTTTCCGAGGGGTCGTCCATGGAGGCCAGCTTTTTTTGACGGAACAGGGCGTTGTCGTCGATGTTCACCTTGGCGTCCACGGCCAGGACCCGCCCCGTGGTCGTGACGACCAGCGGGTTGATCTCCGCGAGGGAGCAGTCCATCTCGACGAAGGCCCGGTATAGGCCGGCCATGGTCGCGGTCAGGGCTTTCAGGGTATCGGGCGCGGGAAGGGGGTCCAGCCGGTAGACGAGGTTCCGGCCGCAGAAGGGCATCCAGCCGGTCTCGGGCAAGACAACCTGCTTCAGGACGCGTTCCGGGGTCCCGGCTGCGACCTCCTCGATCTCCATGCCCCCCTCCCGGCTGAAGATCATCACCGGCGCGGCGGACTCGCGATCCACCACCATGGCCAGGTACAGCTCCTGCTCGATCTCGACGCCTTCCTCCACGAGCACCCGGCGGACCGGCTTGCCCTCAGGACCCGTCTGGGGCGTGACCAGGGGACGGCCCAGTATGGACTCCGCCGCCTCTGCGGCTTCCTCGGGGCTTTGAACGACGCGGACCCCGCCTCCTTTGCCCCGTCCCCCGGCATGGACCTGGGCCTTGACCACCCAGGGCGGCCCCTTGAGCTCGTGAGCCGCTTTCAGGGCGTCTTCCCCGGTCTTGACCAGCCGTCCTTCGGGTACCGGTATGTCGAAGGAGCGAAACAGCGCCTTGGCCTGGTGTTCGTGCAGCTTCATGGTCCTACCCCTGGCTGGGAAGATGAATCGTCGCCCGGTTCGTGTCCTGCAGAAGGTCGAAAAGACCCTTTTCCATGATCCGGGAACGGCTTCCGGAACCGGTTCGGCATCCCGGGTTCCCTGCAACCCCGTTCGGGGTGGCGAGGAACCCCTTATGTCCCTTTTCAGGGCCGGTTGTCAAGGGAGATGTCTTGGATCCGGGCAAAGGGGGATCCTGTGCGAGGAAGCAGGGAGGCCTACAACCTTTCCGGGTCCAGGATCAGGTAGAAGTCGCTTCCGTCGCCGGGACGGAGAATGGAGCCGCATGTGGCCCCGGATTCGGACCCGGCGCCGCCGGCCATCTGAACCTCGTCCTCGTGCCCGAGGTCGATCTTCTCGGCGGGGCGGTCCGTAAACAGGACATACCGCTCGTCTCCCGCAGCCAAAAAGAGGACGCCTCCCCCTTGCGTATGGTCCAGACCTTCCAGAGCGGCATCGGGGACCAGCTGATAGAGCCTCTGTTTCCACTCCGCTGAGGAGACGTCGCTCCACGCCGGCTCGAGGCCTTTCCGGGTGCTGAAGAGGCCCGGCGCCGAGTCGGCCAGGGTCAAGCCGCCCCGGTCGCGGGCTTTCTTGAGCAGGCCGCCCGGGCTCTTCGAGGACTTGACCACGCATCGCTCGTCCACGGCGTACTTTTTCCCCCCGGCCTGAAAGACGAAGCAGGTCCAGGTCGCTGCACCGGGTTCTTTTTCAGAGGTTCGGGAAGGGGACCCGTCTTCGGGTGTCTCCCGGGATTCCCTGTCTCTTTCCATGGCCTCGATTGCGGAGCGAAGGGATTCGAGGTCCGCATGGATGGTGTCGATCCCGCCGCGGAGATCGTTCATGCGCTCTTGGAGCCGCGGGAAAGCCTCGTCCACGGCCCGGCGCATCTCCAGAAGCCCGGCGGGCATGCCGCGGACCTCATCGAGGCCGCCGCTGAGCTCGTCCACCACGTCTCGAACGCAGGATCGAAGATCCTCCGGGCTCAACGGTTTTCCGGCGGAATCCTCCCGGGGTGCCGGTGCGGGAGCGGAAATGCTCTCCACGGCATTTTGAAGCGACCGGACCGCAGCGGGCAGGGACGCCAGCCCCTCGAGCCTGGTCCCCATGCCGGCGAGTGTGTCCCGGAGCTCCCTGTTCATGGCGGCGTGGTCCTGAAGGGTTCTCAGGATGTCCTCGGTCCTGTTGTTCAGGTCGGCCACCGATTCCCGGAGCCCTTCCAGGTCAGGCGGAGCGGCGGCCTCTTGACGGGCGGTCGGTTCCTTCCCGGCGGGAACGGCGTCCGCAGGCCGGACGGATCGAGGAGCCGGCTCTGTTTTCGGCACGACGGGAGGGGCGGGCGGTCTCTCCGCCCCTTCGTCAGGACGCTCAGCTTCGGGTTTCGGCTGCGTTGTTTCAGCCCGCCCGCCTGCCTGAATCCTGGAGCGAAACGCCTTGAACGATTCGATCTCCTTGTGGACGCGTTTTCTCTTGTCGACGTCCGAGGCGCTCTTTCCCGGCTCAAGGTACGCCATGCAGTCGATGATCGAATCGACCGTCGCCAGGGCGTCCTCATCGGCGGACTGAAGGGCGGCGCCCAGGTAGTCGGCGAGCATGCCCATCATCTTCAGGAGCGGCCGGTGGAGCGGGTCGTCCTCCCGGGCGCTCCGGAGGGCGTCGATCTCAGCGGACAGCCGTTCCACCGTCCGGGAGTCGATTCCGCCCCTCAACGCCTCCGCCGCCTGCTCGAGACGGCGAACGATGGACGCTTCGTCGCCTGTCAATGACCGGGGCGCGCCTTCCTCCCCGTCCTCCTCGTCCTCGGCAAAGAGGCTGTCCAATCTCTGCTTCACGATGTGTTCTATGGAGTCTTCGTTCATCTTTCGTATGACCCCTTTCTCGGCTTTTCAGGATCGGGGTGCTCCGGGAGGAGTCCGTTCCGGGCCCGGCCGGGCACATGGCTTGACAGTATAGAAAATCGCGAGCGGGATTTCAACCGAAGAGCGTTCGGAGAACGGCGGGCGATATCCGCTATTCAACGCCTTTCCGGGCGTCCCAAACTGTCCCGAAGCGCCCGGGCCGTGTGGGAGGCCCCGGCCGGGCCGAGGAGATCCTCGGGAGAGCCTGCGGCCACAATGCGTCCTCCCCGGTCGCCTCCCTCCGGCCCCAGGTCGATGATGTGATCGGCCTCCCGGACGACCTCCATGTTGTGCTCGATCACCGCCACCGTGTTCCCCCGGTCCACCAGGGTCTGGAGGACCTTCAGGAGGGGGGCCACGTCGGAAACGTGGAGACCCGTGGTGGGTTCGTCCAGGACGTACAGCGTGCGTCCCCCGGAAGGACGGGCGAGCTCCTGGGCCAGCTTGATGCGCTGGGCCTCGCCGCCCGAGAGGGTCGGGCTGGGCTGGCCCAGGCCCAGGTACCCGAGGCCGATGTCGCAGACCATCTGCACGGCGTGCCGGATGGCGGGGACCGCCGCGAAAAAGTCCAGGGCCTCCTGAAAGGTCATCTCCAGGATCTCGGCCATGTTCCTTCCCTTGTATTGCACGGCCAGGGTCTCGCGGTTGAACCTCGAACCGCCGCAGGTCCCGCACCGGACCCACACGTCCGGCAGAAAGCTCATCTCCGTCTTGACGGCGCCGTGACCCTTGCACGCCTCGCAACGCCCTCCGGCCGTGTTGAAGGAGAAGCGTCCGGGACCGAAGCCCCGTGCCCTGGCCCGCGGCGTCCCGGCCAGGAGGGATCGAATGCGGGAGAGAAACCCCACATAGGAGGCCGGGATCGACCGGGGCGTCCGCCCGATGGGACTGTGATCCACCTCCAGGGCCCGGTCCAGGGCTTCCCATCCGTGGATTCCGCGCACCGTGTCCCGGTCGTCGGTGCGGCCCGCCATCCGGTCTTTCACACCGCGATAGAGCGTCTCCCGGAGGAGGGAGGATTTTCCCGACCCCGACACACCTGTCACGCAGATGAGGGTGCCCAGGGGGAACGCCGCCTCGAGGTTCCGGAGATTGTTGGCCGCGGCGCCGACCACCCGGACCGCCGGCCGGCCTTTCGTGGGACGGAGCCTGGAGGTGATACGCCTGGTCCGGCCGTTGAACCAGGCGCCGGTCACGCTCCGGGGGACCTTCCGGAGGTCCTCCAGCGTGCCCGAGGCCACGACCCTGCCGCCGGCGC
>JAIPEI010000183.1 GCA_021737245.1 Deltaproteobacteria bacterium
CCGGCCGCCACCTCTGGAACTCGGGTATGTTTGTCTGGACCGCGGAGGTCGCTTTCAAGGAACTCGAAACACACCTCCCCGGCCACGTCGAACATCTCTCCAGGGCCGTGGAGGCCATGGAGACGGCGGCATGGGAGGAGGCCCTGCGAAGCGGGTTCGCCGCCCTGGAGCGGATTTCCATCGATTTCGCCGTCATGGAAAAAGCGCGCGATGTCCGCTGCGTGTCCGGCGCCTTTTCCTGGAAGGACGTCGGTGGATGGCTGGCCATCCAGGATTTCCTGGCATGCGATGCCCATGGGAATCGGACCAGGGGCTGCGTGCGGGTCCTGGACGCCCGGGACAACCTGGTCTTTTGCGATCAGCCGGAAGAGACCCTGGCCCTGGTGGGGGTCAGCGGCCTGGTGGTGGTGCGGGCGGGGAACAGGACCCTGATTGCGCCCAAGGACCGCCTGGAGGACGTGAAACGTCTGGTCGAGAGCCTCCACGCGCGGTCCGGGCCCTGAACCGGTCTCTCCTCCGCTTTCCTGCCGGGCGCTCTCCCGCATCACGCAGGCGCCTCCTCTCCGCCTCGCATTCTGAAATGAGCGAATGATCGAAAAACACCTTGACACCTGGTTCCTTGCTGCTTATATTATGAGCGCATGACCAAAACGGAGGGCGCATGCCGAGACCCAGAAAGCCCCGTTTTGTCCAGGGCCGACCCGTGGCAGGGGTCTTCGAGCCGGACCGGACGCCCCCCTGGGGAAGACACGTGGTGCTGCTTCCCCTGGAAGGGCTGGAGGCCATTCGCCTGATCGACCACCAGGGCCTGGATCAGGCCACGGCGGCCGAGGTGATGAACGTCTCCCGCCAGACCTTCGGCAGGATCCTGTCCGAGGCGCGGGCGGTGGTGGCCGATGCCCTGGTGACGGGAAAGACCCTGAGGATCGAAGGCGGGGACTATGCCCTGCCCTCCGGTGGAGGTCGACGAAGACGCCGACGCAGAAGAGGCGGATCAGAATGAAAGGAGGTGTCGAGACATGCCGGGATTTGATGGAAGAGGACCAAGAGGAATGGGCCCCATGACCGGATGGGGCCGCGGAATCTGCGGCTCCCGCGTGGGAGCGCCCGCAGCGGCCTATGGATGGGGGTCCGGTTTCGGCCGCGCAGGCGGCTTTGGGAGAGGTTTCCGCCGCGGCGGGGCCGGCTTCGGCTGGGGAAGCGGATTCGGCCGGCGGGGCGTTCCCCCTGCCGCGGGCTGGGGCTGGAACGTGCCTGACCCCGCGTGGGACCCTGCAGCAGGATCCTACGGAATGAACCCGGAGGACGAGGCGGGCTACCTGAAGCAGGAAGCGGAAGCCGTCCGCCGGGAGCTGGATGCCATCCAGCGGAGAATCAATGAACTCGAGACCCGGGATTCCTCGTCCTGAGGAGGAGCCGGACTGACGGGCCTCCCGGTGAGAACGTTTCCGCGCTGACCGCGGAAGACGAAGCTCGCCGGGAGGCTTTTGTTCGAAGGCAGCCATACCACTGCACTGGACACTCGGCGAGGGCGATCATGGCCCATCACTTCGGGGACCGCTGCCTTCCCTGCGGCGCGGGGCTCGAGTTGACCATCTGATCACCGCGCTGCGCCTCAGCATGCCCGACACGGCCTTTCGGAGCAGGGCTCCTCTCGAGAACAGGTACTTCACAGCCACAACCACGGCAGGTGCGGAAAAATGAGGTGCTTGAATTGCGGTCCTCTTCCCGTTGACCGGCGTCCCGAATGTGTTATGTTGGTGATGAATTTCAGCCGGTGCTTTTTCAGGGAGTGCGATCGGCATTGCCCGGGAGGTCGATGATGGAGCTGACAGACGTACTGCCGGTGGAAGATTGGGCTGAGCTCGAGAGGGAGATCTACGGGAAGACCGGGATGCGGCCGCGCGTCTACGACGTGGAGGGCGTGGGCGTCACCGACCAGTCGATGTACGGCAACAAGCTCTGCGCCAGGATCCAGTCCATCCCCAAGGCCCAGACGTTCATCTGTGCGGTTGCGCACAACAACATGGCCGTCATGGCGAGGAACACGCGCGGACCCGTGGTGGAAGAGTGCGATGCAGGACTGAGCAAGATCGTGGTTCCCATCTTCGCGGGAGACGAGTTCATCGGGGCCGCCGGGGCCTGCGGAAAGCTTGTGGAGGACGGGGAGGTGGACGCCTTCATGATCAACCGTTCCTCGGGGATCCCCGAGGAAGAGGTCGAGGAGCTGGCCGCGGAGGTGCCCTCGGTCACCCGGAGCGAGGTGGAGTCTTTTGCCGCCTTTATTCAGGAGAGGTTGGACGACAGGCTCCGGCATCGAGGACAGGGCGACGCCTGAAGCCGGAAGCGCACTGCGCGGCAGGCCGTTTCAGGCCGATCGGAGACCGGATTCGGGAAGGCCTGCCTGAGGGAAGGGCTCGAAACATGGAAAAGGTGACCATCGACGGGGTGGAGCTCCAGCTCGGCGAACCGGACGAGATCCCCATGGCCTGGGTGGGACGGGAGGACCTGGTCACCCAGGTCCTCGCGTCGTGGCTGGTCATCGGCCGGAACGATTTTCCGCTGAACCCCCGCCTTGTGGGGAGGCCCGGCGTAGGAAAGACCACCCTCGCCTATCACGCAGGCAAGAGGCTCGGCCGGCCCGTTTATCTCTACCAGGCCACCATGGACACCCGCCCCGAAGACTTGATCGTCACCCCGGTTCTCTCCGATGCGGGAAAGATCAAGTACATGGCCAGCCCCATCGTCTCCGCCATGATCAAGGGAGGCGTGGCGGTGATCGACGAGGGAAACCGGATGAGCGAGAAGAGCTGGGCCTCCCTGGCCCCGCTCATGGACAACCGCCGGTATGTGGAGTCCGTGGTGGCGGGAATCAAGATCCGCGCCCACCGCGATTTCCGGCTCTGCACAACCATGAACGACGACGCCAGCACCTTCGAGCTGCCGGAGTACATCCACTCCAGGCTCCAGCCCCGGATCTACATCGACTTCCCGGAGCAGGACGAGGAGCTCCTCATCCTCAAGGAGAACCTGCCCTTTGCGGACGAGGAAATCCTGGAGTACGTGGTGGAGTTCCTTCAGGCGGCCCACGATGCAGAGGAGCGGTACTCGGTTCGGGACGGAATCAACATCGCGCGGTACGCGCTCAAACGCCTTGCCGCGAGGCCCGGAGAACGTCCCGATTCGGGAGGATCGGCTCCGGAGGCGATCGCGTGCATGAAGGAGGCGGCCGCCATGATCCTGGATGAAACCGCGGCTGAGTACTTTCAGGTGCTGCTCGAAGAGGATGACGAAGCATAGCGGAGAGATCGAGTGGAGGGGGGTGCGGTTCGTTCCCATCCTCCACAACCGCCTGGAGTTCGCCCTCGAGGTGCAAAGGCAGTTCGAGGCGTTCCGTCCGGACTGCGTGGCCGTCGAGTACCCGCCCACCCTTCGCCGCGTGGTCCTGGAAGGCGTTGAGCGGCTGCCTTACCTCTCGGCGATTCATTACACCGAAGAGGACGGAACCTTCGTTTACCTCCTGGTCGAGCCCACGGACGGGCAGGTGGAGGCGGTCCGGCTCGCCCTGGCCCGGGGCCTTCCCGTCTTTTTTGTGGACCGGGACACCGAGGGCTACCCCCTGAATCTCACCCCCATGCCGGACCCCTATGCGCTGACGCGCATCGGCCACGCCGCATACTGCAGGGCCTACCTCCGGATCCACCGGAACGACGAGCGGAGCGAGCGGGACGAGCTCCGCGAGCGGGCCATGGCCTATCACCTGAGGACCTTGAACGCCCAAGGCAGACGCGTCCTCTTCGTCGGCGGGCTCTACCACCTGCCCGGCGTTCTCGACTTCGTCGAACGGGCCCAGGCCGAGCCCATCGGGAAACGGAAACGGGAGGGCGTGGGGCTGGCGCACCTGCACGAGGAGTCGAGCCGCGAGGTCATGACGGAGATGCCGTTCCTGGCGGGCCGTTACGAGGCAGGCCGTACCTCCGTGTCCGGTCAGGGCCTGGATCTGGATCGACTCGAGCTGCACCAGGATCTGATCCGGACTGCCCGCGACAGGTACTGGAAGAACAGCAAGGAGCGGTTGAGTCGAAACCAGGTGCGCGTGCTCAACCGGTTCGCGAGAAACTACGCCCTTGTCACCGGCGGCCTGGCCCCGGATTTCTATCAGCTCGTGGTGGCCGCCCGGGGGGCGGCGGATGACAACTTCGCCTACGAGGTGTGGGAAAAGGGAAGCGAGTATCCCTGGCAGACAGAGGCCCCCGGCATTCCCGTGCTTCGCCTGCGGGGAGAGGACCCCCTCCTGGACCAGAGGCGGATCCGGTTCCACCGCCGGCTCAAGACCTTCCGCAGGCGGCTGGTGCCGGTTCCGGGCCGGCGGAAGGGCTCGAAACGGGAAAGGGAAGAGTGGAAGCGGGACTTCCAGGGGGTCCAGATCTGTTCCTACCCGCCGGAGGACGTGGTCATCGAGGGGTATGGGGCGCGCCTGATGAAAAAGGCCCTCGAGATCAAGACCGAGGAGAGCGCGCGGGTGGTTCCCTTCACCGCCTCCATGCTCGACGGGCTCGACATCCGGGAGACGCTGCGCGACTGGCATCGCGGAACGCTCTACGTTCGCGAGGAAAGGCCGGTGAGGGGGCGGGTGGGTTCCGTGGTGGTGATCTTCGACCCGGATCCTGCAGGCCGGGAAGGAGATGAAGGCTTCCCCTGGCGGGTCACCTGGCTGGGTGAGCACAGCCAGGAGTCGGACATGGCCTTTTACAGCACCCCGGCGGGCGAGGTCATGGAGGGGCCCGGCATCAGCCGCTGCCAGTACGGTGGGTTCATGCTCACCTACCCGCCGCTCCGCGTCTACGACATCTGGAGGGACCCGTTTTTCGATGTGGCGAGGAACAAACCCGAGCGCCTTCTCATGGCGGCGCTGGACTACAGCCTCGAGAAGAACGTGGTCTACGTGGCCGCCGATCCGCCCTCCGGGTGGTGCCGAAGCCTGGCCGCGAGGCTCGGAAAGCGGATTCTCTACCTGCCCATCGGCGTGTTCTCGCCGGTCGCGCTGCGGAGAATTCGTCAGTTCCACGTGCTTGACGGCCACCACGTGCGCCGCTATGCCCGGAAGTACATCGGGCGCTAGGCCGGGGGGCGGTCCTCGCGGGAATTCGACGGCCGGGGGCGGGGCAGGAGAATCGTGAAGGTGGAGCCCCTGCCGGGCTCCGACTCGAAGTCGAGCCTGCCGCCGTGCTCCTGGACGATCTTCCGGGTCACCGGGAGTCCCAGGCCGGTCCCTTTGTACCCCTTGGTGGTGAAGAAGTCGCTGAAGAGCCGCTGATGGGTGGGCTGCTCGTTGCGGGTCCCGTTGTCGCTCACCGTAAACCGGACCCCCCAGCCGGGAGGACAGTCCACCCGGACATGGACCCGGCCGTTGCTCTCCATGATGCCCTCCAGGGTGCAGGCGTCGATGGCATTGCTGATCAGGTTGAGAAGGGCCCGGTGGACGCCGGTCCGGTCCATGGGGACGGGCCGTGGATTCGGTTCCAGGTCGCTCTCGAGCTGAACGTTGGCCAGCTTTGCGCGTTCCTTCATGAGATCCAGCACTTCCATGGTCAGCTCGTTCGGGTCCACGGGCTCGTATCGGGGCCGGCGGTCCGTGGAGTAGGTGAGCATATCCAGGACAATATGGGAGATCTGGTCGATGTTCCTCTCCACCATGCTCCAGCCCTTGGCCACGAGGGGGATGTCCCCCCGCCGGAGGGCCGAGTTGATCACATATCCGCCTCCCTTGAGACCGTTCAGGATGTTCTTGATGTAGTGAGCCAGACCGGCCACGGTCTTGCCGACGGCCGCCATGCGCTCGGCGCTTTCCTTCTCTTTCTGGAGGCGCTGGATCTCCCGCAGGTCCTGTACGAAGACGACGCTTCCCACCTCCTTCCCCTCCTCGTACAGAAGGGTTCCGGACAGCCGGACGGGTATGGCCTCGCCCTCCCGGTTCAGCAGCTCGGACTCCATGTTGAGGAGCTTGCCCGGGGGACCGTACCGCACGCCGTAAAAGGCGCTCACCACGTCCCGGCCCGTTTCCCGCGAAAGGATGTCCTGGTAGTTGAGCCTCCCCAGGACCTCGGCCGGGTCGTAGCCCAGGATGCGGGATGCCCCCCGGTTGAAGATGACGATGATCCCTTCAGGGTTGGTGGCGATGATGCCGTCGATGGAGTTGTGAACCAGGTTCTGGACAAAGGCCTCTCTTCGCTCGATCTCGCGGGTCATGTTCACGCGGTCCGACACATCCTGGTAGGTGACGATGGCGCCCTGAATCTCCCCGTTATCATCCCGGATGGGGGCCGCCGTACAGTAAATGTGCGCTCCCTCCGCTCCGATGTGGGGGAAGTAGTCCTCCGCTTCCCATGCACCGTCGATCAGGGGAATCCTTCGGAGTCCCGTGGAACCGTAAAGCCTCTCGATGGCGTCCGGGTCGTCCTCTATGATGAGATCCGCCATGGTGGGCCTGGGCTCCGGGTAGAACGGCTCCCACTGGCGGTCCGTTCCGATCATCTCGTCGCTGGTGAACCCGGTGAGCGCCTCGCATGCCTTGTTCCAGAAGGTGATGCGATGATTCCGGTCCAGCACCAGCATGGGCACGGGGGTTCCCTGGATGATGCCTTCCGCGTACTGCTTCTGCAGGACGGTCTCCAGCTGAGAGCTCCGCAGCTCCCGGGTCCTTTCCTCCACCTCCGCCTTCAGCTTTTCCGAGTACAGCCTGCGGGACTCCTCCAGCCGTTTTCTGGCCGTCCTGTCCCGGACCATGAGGAGAAAAATGCATTCCTCCGAGAGCCAGACGATGTCCGCCTCCACAGGGATGCTGCGCCCTCCCTTTCGAAGAAAGGCCATCTCCACGGTGACGGCGTCCAGGATCCGGAGGTCGGCCAGGTGATGCGCCAGGATCTTTGCGGACTCCCGCTCGGCCAGGTCCGATACCTTCATGGCCAGCAGGTCGTCCCGCAGATAGCCGAGCAGGTGGCAGAGGCTGGTGTTGGATTCCAGGATGCGGCCGCTTGCGTCGAAGAGGCAGATGCCCTCCCGGGCGTGCTCGAAGAGCTGAAGATACCTGGAGCGGGACCGTTCGAGCTCGCTCTCGAGCTCCACCCGGGCGGTGACGTCGCGCATACTGACGAGGAAGCGGTCGGGTTCCCCGGACCCATCGCGAATGGGGCTGAAAGCGGCTT
>JAIPEI010000184.1 GCA_021737245.1 Deltaproteobacteria bacterium
GGGTTCACCCGGCTGAGGGACTCGGGGCCCTTCACGCGCTCCAGCAGCCCCACGGACAGGCCGCTCACCCCGCCCAGGAGCAACGACAGGTACATGGGGTACCCAATGAAGTGGTAGTCGCCCTGGGGCCGGCAGAACCGGCAGTGATGAGTGGGCAGCTCGTAGTAGTGGACCGACACGAAGGAGACGACCGCCAGGAGACAAAACAGCATGCTCCATCCGGCCACCAGGGAGAACAGACGCGCACCGCTTCTCGTGATCAAGACGTGCAGTCCGGTGCGGAGGGTCAATCCCATACTCGTGAAGAAGACCACTTTGGCCCCGTAGGACGGAAGCGACGCCATGTCCCCGCCCACGCTTTCGGCGTCCTGGCTGAACAGGGTTCCGCAGCAGGAGGTGATCACGTCGGCTCGGAGGCCTGCAAAGTATTGGAACAGAAAGACGGTCTCCAGCAGCATCAGTCCGGTCAGGATGAGAAGCAGCCGGTACTTGGTTCGGATGAGCGGGTAGTCGTACCCCCGGTTGTCTGCGGCGTTCACGATGAGCCAGACCCCGCAGGCCGTGAACACGGCCATCTTGAGCACCAGGGCGGGGTAGCCGTAGTCGTTCACGTTCAGCGACCCGGCTGCGCACATGGCCCCCACGAACAGGGTGTGGACCCGGTCCGCGGTGTGGGCGAACAGGAACAGTGAGGCCAGCTCGAAGGCGGCCACCCACCCCATGATGGTGGAGATCAGGTAGGTCTTCCGCTCCAGCTCCAGCTGGAGCTCGCTGCCGCTGGCCAGGTCCCAGTGTCGAAGGATCCGGACCGCCTGGGTCGATCCGTACAGGGCGAACAGGGTCCCCGCTCCGGAGACCGTCAGGAGGGCGATGACGGCCGGGTTGAGAATCACGAGCGCCTCTCCTCCTCGACCACGCTGCCGTCCCGCATGGCGATCACGTGGTGCACGAACTCCGCCTCGCAGACAAGAGGATCGTGGCTGGCCACGAGCACGGTCTTTCCCTCCGATGTGAGGGCTGCCAGGGACTCCAAGAGGATCGCGGCCAGGGCCGAGTCCAGGTGGGCCGTGGGCTCGTCCGCCACCACCACCTCGGGCTCGTTGATGAGGGCCCGGGCGATGGCGGTCCGCTGCATCTCGCCGCCGGAAAGGAGCTCCACCCGCTGTCCGGCCTTCCCGTCCATGCGAAGGCGGGCCAGCAGCTGGAGGGCGCGATCCCGCACCTCCCGGTGCCTTCCACCCAGCGGTACCGCCGGAATGAGAACGTTCTCGAGCACGGTCAAGCCCCGGATCAGGTTGTAGTTCTGGAAGATGAAGCCGAAGGTCTTTCTGCGGGTCTCGGCTGCGAACCGCTCGGGCAGACCCGTGATCTCCTTTCCCTGCAAGCGGACCCGCCCCGAGGTGGGTCGGGTCATGCCGCCGATCACGCTGAGCAGGGTGGTCTTGCCCGATCCGCTGGGACCCTTCAGCACGCTGACGCTCGGGGTGTCGATCCGCAGGTCCACGGCCTTCAGGGCCTCGAACTGGGTCGGCCTCCCCGCGTTGTAGGTCTTGGTGATCTCGTCGATCTCGATCATAAACGACATCCCCGTCTCATCAGCCCTGCCTCATCACCGTGTCCGGGTCTGTGATCGCCGTGCGCCAGACCGGCACGATGGTCACCAGGGTGTAAGGGATCACGCTGAGGAATAGGAGCACGGCCAGCCGGAACCCGTCCACGGTGGGACGGAGCTCGAAGGACGGGTAGAGCACGGCCCAGCCCTTGAGGGCGTGCTCGAACAGGGTGGCCGAGGCCAAGAATACGTGTACGTAGGCGGCCAAAACGCCCAGGACGAAGGCGGTCAGGGAGATCGCCGCGCCCTCCCAGAACTTCATGAGCAGGATGTCCGAGGTGTCCCACCCCACTCCCTTCAGGATCCCGATCTCCGCCCTCTCCTCCGCGCTCAGCCCCGTGGCCTTGTCCCAGGTGAAGATGAGGAACGCGGCCAGGGCCCCGGCGAGCAGGACCACCACGTAGCCGGAGCGCCACCCGAAGAGCGAGGTGTAGGTCCTCTGGATCTCCTCCTTGAGGATCGGGCGGGTGTCCGGGAAGTCATAGCTGATCTTCTCGGCGATCACCTGGCACTCCCGCGGGTTGCGGATCCTCAGGGCGATGTCCGTGGCAAACCCTTCGGGGATCCCGGCGATCCGGCGAAAGGGGCCCTCGGCCATGAGAATGAGGTCGGCTGTCATCAGCTCTGTAGCGCCGTCAAAGGCTTCTCCGATGGACAGGATCAACGGCTCCCCGGTGCGGCTGCGGAAGTAGAGACGGCCTTCCTCGATGGTCCCCCAGGTCCGAAGTACGCCGGTTCCCACCTTGACCCGGTCCGCCGGGAGGGCAAAGTCCGCGGGTGCCATGAGGGTGTAGTTGGAGCTGGCGGCCTGGTGAAAGTAGTACCCCCAGAGACGCGGCTCGGCCGAACGGACCCCGCGGATGGCGTCCATCTTCTCCGCGTAATCGACGGGAATGAGCGAGTGCCTCCCCCCCACGGTGCGCTGGACGATCATCTCCGGGGCCTCCTCGAGGATGTTCTCCATCTCCCTTCGGAGGGCGTCCGTGAAGAAGATCACCGAGGAGATCAGGAACACCACGAAGCTGTAGACCGCGATCAGGGAGAGGTTCCTTCCCTTCCGCCTCCAGAGGCAGGAGAGGCTGTAGTCCAGGAACCCCCGCTGGCGCTCGAACCAGGAAGAGGTCACCGCGGCTTTACCTTCGGTCCCGAGGGCTTGGGCCGGACCAAATGCTCCGGCGGTAGGACCATGGATCCGGAGGGAAAGTGCTCCATGGCCAGCGGGTGGTCCTGGAAGGCCGAGTGGAGATCGGCCTGGGACAGGTGGCGGGTGTACCGGGCCTCGGTAAAGAGGCAGGGGTCGGTGAGACCCAGGGTCCGGGTCACGCTGCGGTGCTTCTCGAGCCGCTCCTCGAAGGCGCTCCTGACGTAGATCGGGTGGACCAGGAGCAGCCCGGCGAGAGCCGCGGCGGCCGCCGAGAAAAAGGCCGCAAACACGGCCGATTTTCGAAGGGGCTTGATCATCGGCTCTCAGTCGAGCTTCTCGACGACCTCGGGCGTGACCTCGTCAAACGTCAGGATCCGCCGGCCCATGTGGTCCTTCTTGAACACCTCGGCGTCCTCCCGGTTGTTGAAGGGGATCAGCTCGTGGCCCATGGGACCGTACACGTCGCTCCCCACCACGAACAGGGCCTCCTTCGCGGGAATGAGGTCCATGTTGTAGTACTCGGTCACGTAGATGGCGGCGATGTCGTCCGCGCTCGCGCCGGGGCGGTATCGCTCCAGATCGAAGGTGTACTTGAAGAGGTCCTTGGCCCCGTCAAAGAAGTCCGCGGTTCCGTCCTGGAAGACGATCTGTCCCACCCAGTCCGGGTACTTGTAGACGAACATGCCGCAGACCGGGCACTTGTCCTTCTTTCCGACCTCCCGGGGCTCCGCGTCCGCACCCAGTGTCCAGGCCGGCGCCAGGAGGAGCAGGCCCATCGCCGCTCCCAGCGAAATGGTGAGAAGATGTCTTGCTCCGCGCCTCATGTCACTCTCCTTTCTGCTGCTTCATCTTCATCATGCGCATCTTCTTGCGTTTCTCCCGGATCATCTTGAGGTCCTGGTACATGTCCTCGAAGGTGGCCTTCAGGACCCCGTCGAAGTCCGAGGGCTCCCCGCCGTGGGCCTTCACGAAGGCGCGGGCCGCCTCCTCGCCGCTGAAGGCCCACTTGGCCCGGTGGGTCATGACGCCCATCCTGTCCCCGCCGATGACCCAGGCGGCCTCTTCCGCGTCAATGAGCTTCTGAGTTTCGTAGTCGCCGACCCAGATCTTGACCGGGACCCGGTCGATGTGAACGGCCATGTCCACGGCCGCGCAGTGAATGGAGCAGGTCCCCAGGGTGGTGCCGTCGTCGTACTCCACCCAGATCCGGGAGTGGGCGAACTTCTGTCGATCCATGCCGCAGTAAGGACATTGACGCGCCTGCTCGATGTCCCCTGCCGGGGCAGACTGAAATCCCTGCTTGATCCGCTGAAATGCCATGTTGAGCCGGCCCTGATAGGCCTTCTCGCACTTGGCCAGACAGCCGGCCTCGCCGCCACAATGCTCCAGGCAGACATCATAGTCATAGGCGATTCCCTTGCGCATGGCCTCGTACTGAGCCCGGGCCGCCTCGGGCAGGGCCGACACGTCCGGCTCCTCGGCGGAACCCGGTCCGGTGTTCCCCATCACCATGAAAAACGCCAAGGAAATCAATGCGAGCCATTCCCACTTCACATAATTCTTTCTCATTTCATTTTCTCCTCTTCGTTTTGTGGTTAGAGATGGTGTCATCTGAGATCTTCTCGATCACTGGAAAAGAAGCACAACACAGCCCCGCTCACCTCGAAAAAACGAGGCGGTCAAAGAGCAGACTTGGTTTTCGATGGGGAAACACCATGGGGCGAGATGGGGTATTGAAGCAGGTCACCTTCCTAGGGCACAGGCTGGGTGTCCATCCCACCCAGGCTGCTGGTCACCATGACCTCCACCGGGCGGACGGTGACCTCCTGGAAGGTGTTCCGATAGAACCCTTTCCAGCTCTTCCAGTCCAGCTCTCCGAACCCTTCCGCCGTGAGATCCGCCTCGGGCTGCTCCGAGGACACGGCGATCACCGTCAGGGTGTCCTCCTCCGGGGAGTAGAACAGGTCCTGGATCGTCACCATGTCCGATCCGGGCTGGGTGTTCGTCCCACCCAGGCTGCTCGTAACCGTGACCTCAGCCGGGCGAGAGGTGACCCCCTGGAAGGTGTTCCGATAGAACCCTTTCCAGCTCTTCCAGTCCAGCTCCCCATATCCCTCCGCCGTGAGCACGGCGTCGGGCTGACTCGAGGACACCGCAATCACCGTCAAGGTTTCGTCCTCCGGGGAGTAGATCAGGTCCTGAATGATGACTGTGTCGGTTTCGAGGAAGCTGTGGATGTCCGTGCCTCCGCCGCTGCTGTTGACGATCACACGGTCCGGCAGCTCCGCAACCCCCTGGGAGGTGTTGCGGTAGAAGCCCTTCCAGCTTTTCCAGTCGAGCGCTCCATATCCTTCCGCGGTCAGGGATACGGCGGGCTGATCCGAGGAGATGGCCACGATCGTCAGGATCTGGGCGTCCGGGTCGTGAATCGCGCTCGTGATGGACACCTCGTCAAAGACCGCCACCTTGCCGTAGGCGGCGAGCACGTCGATCAAGCCATGCCCGGAGTCGTTGTCCGGGCCCTCCAGGCCCAGATCGAGCGCCGACGTCTTCAGGGCCAGCTCCACCTGGTAGGGGGTGAGATCGGGGAAAGCGCTCAGGAGCAGGGCCATGGCCCCGGCTGCATGGGGGGCCGAGAGCGAGGTACCGGTTGCGTGCACGTAGGGGTAGGGTTGCCCGTCGTTGAGATCACAGGTCTTGATGCCGTAGGGGAATGTCACCCGATCCCCAGGAGCCGCCACCTCGGGGTACACGCTCCCTTCGCAGCTCGACGGTCCCCGGGAGCTGAAGTTCGCGACCGAAGGCGTTTCATCGACCGCCCCCACGGCAAACGCCTCCGCGTAGTTGGCCGGGCTCACGCTGGTATCGGGATGTGGACCCTGGTTTCCGGCCGAGAAGGCCATGCGGATCCCTGCCTCTCTGAGGATCTGAACGTCCTCTTGAAAGGAGATCCCGCCGCTCGACTCGATGCACTGGCCGTACTGCTCGGCAAAGCCCCAGGAGTGGTTCACCACATCGGGTGCGTCGTCGGTGTCCGGATCGCCGTCCGGGTCCAGCAGCCACTGGAAGGCCGCATGGATCTCGCTCTCCAAGGCTTCACCGTTGGAATCGAAGATCTTGGCGGCGATCCACTGGGCACCCGGCGCCATGCCGACGGCCGATCCTCCTGCGTCTCCTCCGACCATGAGGCCCATGACGCCGGTGCCGTGGCCGTCCGGATCATACGGGGTAATGTCCACCAAGGGGTCGAAGTCCGGGTCGTTGGCATCGAACCAGCTGTTGGTCCCTCCCCGCCACCGGCCGACGAGATCCGGGTGATCCACGTCCACACCCGTGTCCATGCAGGCAACCACCACCCCCTCACCGGTGTAGCCCAGGTCCCACACCTCCGGCGCCCGCACCAGTGCCAGGTTCCACTCCGGCTCGGAGGAAACCGCCATGGTGGTGGCGGGCGCCTGGATCACCTCGTCCAGGCGAATGCTCTGGACCCGGGGTCTCCTGGACATGGTCTCGATGCGTTGGGGGGTCGCCTCGACTGCGAACCCGTTCATGATCCAGAGGGGTCGGAATCGGCCGGCACCCTTCCTGCGCTCGGAAAGAAGAGAAGGTTTCAGGCCGCTTCGGAACATGGCCCGTTCATGCCTTTGCTTGAGGACACGGATCAACGCGGCTCGGCTGCGTCCGCGAATGTGAGGGCCGTTTTCCTCTTGGGAGAAGGTAACGATGACAGGAATGCTCTCGTCTGGACCGCTCCATTCCATGGCTGCCCGGAGTTCCGGGTCGATCTCGGCGGCTGCGGAGATGCCTGACAGGCAGGCCAGCCACGCCATCAGCAGCAGCGCGACCACAATGTGTGTTTTTCGAAACGACATCTCTCTCAACTCCTGATTCGTTTCGCGTGCTTGAAGACGCCTGATTACTGAACCACCAGGCCTTCCACCTTGACATCGCCCACAATCACGGCGACCACGTCCCCCTTCTTGATCCGGCTGTCCGTGTTGGCGAAGAGCATGAAATACTGACGGTTCTCCTCGGGTTTCCTTGTCGTGCTCCGCATGGATCCCAGCTTGGTCACCGGTACTGGAAAGACCTTGCCCGTAGACTGGTTCTCGAGAAAAGCCTTGTTGTTCCGGCTCAGGATCGGCCCGGCCTTTTCACTGTCCGTGACCAGATACCGAAAATCCAGAAAATGTCCCGCCCCTGTGAGGCGGAGGGTCAAGGGGCGGATGCCCCACTGTTTCTCCACCTTCAGGTGACCCTGTTCACAATCGGCTGAAAATAGCTGCTTGTCCTCCGAGCTGACCGATGGTGTCCAGGCCAGAATCAGCATCAAGGCAATCCCGAGGCAAATCCGGCGGAGTGTATGGGCTGGGTTCTTCATCTGATCTCCTCCTTTTTCATTCATGAGGACAGCGCCGGAGGTTGC
>JAIPEI010000185.1 GCA_021737245.1 Deltaproteobacteria bacterium
GTTATCATACCTCCTGCATCCCGCTTTCTCAATCACCGGTTGTCTTCCCCTGCTCTTCGGCGGCCCCGGCCCACCGCCACGGCCGATTCCCGGATCCTGCGATCCGTGGCCGGGCTGCGAATCCTCCACCCGGTCACCGGGAGCCCCCTGAGGCTGACGGCCGGGCTTCCATCCGGCATGCGCCGGCTCATGAACGTGCCCGGCCGGATTAATCCTTGACACGCCTTCCCCTTTGTGGCGCTCTTGGGTTCCACAGGCCGGGCGCCGAACCGGAACCGCCCCGCGGCACCTTCTCCGGCTTTCAGCTCAGCAGCTCAACAACTTAGCAACTTGACAACCGGCATGCTTGATGACGAGACGGTGAACATTTTCACGGTAAAAGGAAAACCATCATGATGAAGCTCGACCAACTGCGCAGAACGCTCTTCCGGATCGACGGCAAGGCATACAAGGCCTACAAGGACATCGAGGGCGCCTGCGACTGCGGCTGGTTCACCCTGTACATCGACCACGTCCAGGGGGACCCCTTTGCCGCTCCTTCCCTGCTGCGGGCCCGGGTTCCCATGAACCGCGCCTCCTTTCCGAGAGACCTCTTCCGAAACCGCATCCGCCGAATCGCCCTGGAGGATTTCGCGGCCCGCCGCACAGACCTGGCCGTGTTCCGCGAGGCCCGGCGCATTCAGGGAAGCGGCAAGAGCGGAATGATCACCATCGACTCGGGCGGGCAGGAGGTGTTCGAGCGGACCGCCTGCAAGATCACGCCGGACTGGGTGGAGATCCGATTCTTCGCGGGGCTTCCCGCGGCCGGGCGCAGCATCCTCGGCCGCCAGGCCCAGACCCTGCTCTGCGACGCCCTGCCCGACATCGTGCAGAAGGGCCTCCTGTGGCGCACCTACCCGGAGCGCCCGGCCTGGGCGTTCGTGGAGTGTGTGGAAAACCAGGAGTCCATTCGGGAGCGGTTGGACGATCTCGGGCTCGTGGCGTTTGTGGGCGACGGGTCGATCCTTCCCCGGGAGACCGGACACAGCCAGCATCCCATGCCGCGGGACAAGGCGGTGTTGTTCAGTTCGCCCGCGTCCATGAGGGTGAGCCTGGACCTCCCCAACCCCGTGACGCGGGACCCGGGAGCGCCCCGAAAAATCACGGGCATGGGCGTGCGCAAAGGCGTCACCCTGATCGTCGGCGGAGGCTATCACGGGAAATCCACGCTGCTCAAGTCCCTGGAGCGCGGCGTATACCCGCACGTCCCGGGCGACGGGCGCGAGTACGTGGTCACCTCGCGGGATGCGGTGAAGATCCGGGCGGAGGACGGCCGGCGTGTGGAGCGCGTGGACATCAGCCCCTTCATCGGCGAGCTGCCGGGCGGCCTCGACACCCGCACCTTTTCCACGGACAATGCGAGCGGCAGCACCAGCCAGGCGGCCAACATCGTCGAGGCCCTGGAGATGGGCGCCGGCACCCTGCTCCTGGACGAGGACACCTCGGCCACGAACTTCATGGTCCGGGACGCGCGCATGCAGGCCCTGGTGCACAAGGAGTCCGAGCCCATCACGCCCTTCATCGACCGGGTTCGGGAGCTCTACGACACCTTGGGGGTCTCCACCGTGCTCGTCATGGGCGGGTGCGGGGACTACTTCGACGCGGCGGACCGGGTCGTCATGATGAAGGCGTTCGTACCGGGCGAGGTGACGGCCGAGGCCCGGGAGGTGGCAAAGGCCCATCCCACGGGCCGGCGGCCGGAGACGGGGCCGTGCGAGGCGTGGCGTCTCGAGCGCAGACCGGTCCCGGCGAGCTTTGACGCGTCCAAGGGCAAGAAACGCGTCAAGATCGACGCCAAGGCCCTGGATACCATCCTGTACGGGGCGGACCGGATCAACGTGAGAAACGTGGAGCAGATCGTGGACTTCAGCCAGACCCGGGCCGTGGGAACGGCGATTCATCTCGCCGCCTCGCGCTTCATGGACGGCAAGACGCCGCTGCGCCGGGTGCTGGAAGGGCTCGATCAATACCTGGACGAAAACGGGCTCGACCTCCTGGACCCGTTTCACCGCGGGGAAAAGCACCCGGGCACCTTCGCCCGCCCCCGCCGGTACGAGATCGCTGCGGCGATCAATCGGCTGCGCTCGGTCAAGTTCCGTTAGACGGAAATCGGGGGGCACGATACTGTGCCCCCGACTTCCGCTACTCCATGTCGAACTCCTTGATGCCCATCCAGTACCCGGTCCGGCTGTAGTAGTCCAGCTCGATCTGGACCGTGGCGATGTGCCGGTCCTCGATCTCCAGGAACCCCCGGAAGAGCTCCTGCACCTCGCCGGACATCTCCTCGGCCATCCTTCGGTAGAAGTCGCTGGTCTCGATCTCCACACGCAGGGCCCGGCTGAGGAGCTGCTTTTCGTCGCCCCTGGCGTTGTCCGGCAGGGTGTCGGCATGCTTTCTGGCTTCCTCCTCGATCACCTCCCGGGGAGGGACCACGCTCTGCAGCCGCTTCGCCTCGAGCCGGCCGGTCCTGCGCCAGTGATCCAGGCGGTCGCGAAGGTAGTCCATGTGACTCTGCTCGTCGTCTCCCAGAGCCAGGAGCAACTTACGCCCGACAGGATCGGACACCGCTTCCGCGGCCTCCCGGTACACGTCCCGGATCTTCTCCTCGTAGTCGATGGCCGCAACAAGGGCCTCTTCCAGCTTCATGGTGCTATCCTTCCCTGCCGCCGCTCTGGAGCACCTCCCACGGCGGGCTGCCGGCGGTTTGTGGACGACCCCCGAGGTAGTCCGCCCCCAGAGACCCGTCTACCACGGGAAGTGCTTGGAGCTCGGGCGGACGGAACCCGAACACGCATTGGAGAAACGCGATCACGATATAGTAGGTGGCCCCCCACAGGGTCTCCGTACCCCGCCTTCCATGGTGCACAAAGCAAGGCAGCTCCCTCACCTCCGCCTCCCCGGGACCCGGCTCATCCGGCTCGAAACGGAGGCGATAGCGCGCATACAGCTCCGGGGTGAGCAGATGACGCAACGGGATGTAGACGACCCGCTCCACCTCCCAGTTGGGGAAGAACCGCTTCTGCCTCCGGATCCAACCCACCATGGGATAGATCACCCGGCTGAACAGGAGGAGCTCCCGGGCGGGAAGGGGGCCCAGCATTCTCACCCCGAGCGGGTTCAGCCGCATCTCCTCGAGCCCCTCCCGGAGCCCCGTGGCCAGGAGCAGGGAGAGCCGCCGGGCCTGATTCGGCCGGGAACGGCGCCACTGCCGCCAGTAGGGCCAGCGGCCCAACGGGAAGCCCGGAAGTGACAGGATCCGCCCCAGATACCGATCCAGCCGGGGCGCCATCCTCCCCCCGGGAAAGCAGAGGTCCCCGGGCTGCTTGACGAGGCGGGAGCGCTTGTTGAACACCACGCAGGGCTCGCCGCGGCCACGGCCCCGGCCGCAGTAGCTCCCCAGCAGAAACAGCACCGAGGAGGTTTCCGCCGACCTGGACACGCCGGAGGGAAAGACCCTGCTTCTCAGGCTCCCTTTGTTCAGCACCCGGGACACGTGGTCGGCCAGGGAGTGCGGATCGTCGAGCAGACGAAGCGCATCCCTGTCCAGTGTGGACTCCCCCATCACGTGTCTCCCGGCCCGCTCTTCTGCCGAAGCGCCTTCTCCCGCTCCGGGGTGAGCGCCCTGGGCAGCTTCCAGGGAGAAGCGGCGTAATCGTCCCGCTTCTTGATGAGCATCCAGTAGTTGTCCGCCTCGCCCCTGAACCGGACCAGGACGAAGCCTCCCTTCAGAATCCGCCCATCCAGCTCGAACTCGAGCTTTCCGGCCTCGAGGGCGGACTCGGGATTCCGGTCCCCGGCCGCTACGAAGCTTCCCTCGTCCCAGACGGCCACCACCCCCGCCCCGAACGCTCCCTCCGGAATGTGGCCCTCGAAATCGCCGTACTCCAGGGGGTGATCCACCACCTGCACGGCCAGACGCTTCTCGGCCGGGTCCATGGACGGCCCCTTGGGGAGGGCCCACGACTTGAGGACGCCGCCCATCTCCAGCCTCAGGTCCCAATGAAGCCTGCTCGCAAGGTGTTCCTGAACCACGAAACGCATCGGCCCTCCGTCACTTTCGAAAGATCCACAGGATCAGGGAGATCAGCCCGCTCAAAAGGATCATGGTGGTGATGGGAATGAAGAGCTTGAAGCCGGGCCGGTCGATGACGATGTCCCCCGGAAGCCGTCCCAGGGGGATCCTTCCCAGCCAGGGCCAGAGCAGCCCGACGGCGATGAAGGCGATCCCGAGAATGACGAGCGTCCTCTGCATGCTCTCCCTTTCGGTCCTCCCTGAGCGGATCGCTGATTAAGTACATACACTAACACGGGATCGTGGATCCGCACAACTCCCATCCCTTGAAGTTTTCCCGCCGGAGGATTAACTTATCAGTTTTGCCGGAACGAGCCGGCCTTCCCGGAAGAGCCTGCACCGGCTTCACGACTCGATCTCGGGAGAGCTTTCTTGTCCGCATCCGACCGCATAGCCCGCATCCGCTCCGGCCTGGGGGACGCCCTGATCGCCGATCAGTGGGCGATCCGGAAAGGGCTCCGGTCCCTCACCGGAAAGCCCGGCCGCGGGAAGCGCCCGCGCGATCCGGAGAAGCGGCTGAAGGAGCTGGAACGCCGCCTGGAGGCCTCGATCGAGCGCCGGAACGCACGCCTGGAGAACCGCCCACCCATCCGCTATCTCGAGCACCTCCCCATTTTTTCGAAGCGGGAGGAAATCGTCCGAGCCGTCCGGGAGAACCCCGTGGTGGTCATCGCAGGCGACACGGGATCCGGCAAGAGCACCCAGATCCCCAAGATGTGCCTGGAGGCCGGGCGGGGGATCGGCGGGCGTATCGGTTGCACCCAGCCGAGGCGGATCGCCGCCACCACGGTGGCCGCGCGGATCGCGGAGGAGATGGGCGAGGAGATCGGCGGTTTTGTCGGGTACAGGATCCGGTTCAGCGACAGAACGGGGCCGGACGCCTGCATCAAGATCCTGACCGACGGCATGCTCCTCGCCGAGACCCAGCAGGACCGCTTTCTGAACGAGTACGACACGATCATCATCGACGAGGCGCACGAGCGCAGCCTGAACATCGACTTCCTGCTGGGTTGGCTCCGCATCCTTCTCGCCAGGCGGAAGGATTTCCGGGTGGTGATCACCTCCGCGACCCTGGACACGGAGAAGTTCTCCGCGGCCTTCGGGGGCGCGCCGGTGATCGAGGTGAGCGGCCGGCTCTATCCCGTGGAGGTGGAGTACGAGGCCGCCGGAGAGGGCCTGGAGGACGAGGGGGACGAGACCTACGTGGATCTGGCGGTCCAGGCGGTGGAGCGCATCGCGCCGAGCCGGAAGCGGGGGGACGTGCTGGTCTTCATGCCCACGGAGCAGGACATCCGCGAGACCTGCGAGCGGATCGACTCCCGGGGCTTTCCCGACACCACGGTCCTGCCGCTCTTTGCGAGGCTCCCGGCCTCCCAGCAGCGGCGGGTGTTCAGCGCCGGAAGCGGGCGGAAGATCGTGGTGGCCACCAACGTGGCCGAGACCTCCCTCACCATTCCCGGGATACGCTGGGTGGTGGACACCGGACTGGCGCGGATTCCGAAGTACCACCCCTCCACCCGCACCACCAGCCTGGCGGTGGCCCCGATCTCCCGGAGCAGCGCGGACCAGCGCAAGGGCCGATGCGGCAGGGTGAGGGACGGCGTCTGCATCCGGCTCTACTCCGAGGAGTCTTACGAGTCCCGGCCGGAGCACACGCCCCCGGAGATCCTCCGTTCCAACCTGGCCGAGGTTATCCTGCGCATGCTCTCCCTGAAGCTGGGCGACATCGAGTCCTTCCCGTTTGTGGATCCGCCCAACGCCCGGAGCGTGAAGGACGGGTTCGACCTGCTCGTCGAGCTGGGCGCCGTCACGAGGGACAAGGGCCGGACCCGGCTCACCCCCCGGGGCCGGAGCATGGCGCGGCTTCCTCTGGACCCTCGAATCTCCCGCATGATGCTGGAGGCCCGCGAGGAGGGGTGCTCCGGCGAGGTGGCGGTGATCGCCGCGGCCCTCGGCATCCAGGATCCCCGGGAGCGGCCGGCGGAGAAGGCCGGCGAAGCCGACGCCGCACACCGTCCTTTCAACGACAAGGACAGCGACTTTCTGACCCTGCTCAACATCTGGAACCGCTACCACAGGACCTGGGGCGAGCTGAAGACCCAGAGCCGCATGCGCAGGTTCTGCCGCGACCGCTTCCTCTCCTACGTGCGCATGCGGGAGTGGCGGGACATCCACGAGCAGATCGCCACCATCCTGGCCGAGGAGGACCTGGGGCCGGAGGCCGCTCCGGCATCCCGGAAGGAGGAGCCCCGCTACGCAAGAATCCACCGCTCCGTGCTGAGCGGCTTTCTCTCCAACATCGCCGTGCAGAAGGAAAAGAACATCTACCGCGCCACCCGGGGACGGGATGTGATGGTGTTTCCCGGGTCCACGCTCTTCAACAAGGGCGCTCCGTGGATCGTGGCCGTGGAGATGGTCCGGACCTCCCGGCTGTTCGCGAGGACCGTGGCGCGCATCGATCCGGACTGGCTGGAAGCGCTCGGCGGGAGCCTCTGCCGGTCCAGCTTCCACAACCCGCACTGGGAAAAGTCCCGGGGGGAGGTCCGCGCCGTCGAGCAGGTCACCCTGTTCGGGCTGCCCATCGTGCAGGGCCGGTCTACGCCGTATGCACACGTGGACCGGGAGGAGGCCCACCGGATCTTCGTGCGCTCGGCCCTGGTGGAGGGTGAGGTGAAGCAGCCCTTCCCTTTCCTGGAGCACAACCTCGCGCTGGTGGAGCGGTTCGCATCCATGGAGGACCGCATCCGGCGGCGGGACATCCTGGTGAACGAGGAGGCCATGGCGGCCTTCTACTCGGAGCGCCTCCCGGGCGTGTGCGACATCCGCACCCTGAAGCGGCGGATCCGGGAGAACGGCGGGGACGGCTTCCTCCGCATGACCGAGGAGGACTTGCTGCTCTACCGGCCGGACGACTCCCTGCTCACGAGCTACCCGGAAGGGATTCAGGCCGGCGACCACGCCTTTCCCCTGACCTACCGGTTCTCACCCGGCTCGGAGGAGGACGGGGTCACTGTGTCGGTCCCCTCCACCCTGACCTCCAGGCTCC
>JAIPEI010000186.1 GCA_021737245.1 Deltaproteobacteria bacterium
TTCGGTCTTGGGAAATCTGCTCGGGATGCATTGGGATCACTCGGCGTTGCGTACCCAGGATATCGACATCGGTAGTACGGCCGGCATGAGCATAGCCCTGCCTTTCATGAAGGCGGATGTTCCAAAGACCCTCGATGGGCTGGAGATGGGCTTTTTGCCCGTCCCTCCGCTGAACCCGAAACATCCCTCGACCTCGTTCATGGTGAGAGGAAGTGCCTTACGGCTGGATGTGGTCACGCCCGAGAAGGATCCGGGAAACGGTGATCCCGTTTTTCTCCCCCGCTTAAACGTTGCAGCGCAACCCCTTCGTTTCCTGGACTTTCTCATGGCCGATCCGGTCAAGGGGGCCGTCATTGACGGCGGGGGCGTCCTGGTCCATGTCCCCCAGCCGGCCCGATTCGCCTTGCACAAGCTCATCGTGTTCGATGAACGCCCGGTCACGGCTCATGCCAAGGGCATGAAGGATCTCGCGCAAGCTGCTCAGTTGTTGCAGGTGCTCATGGACGAGCGCCCCGGGGATGTTTTGCTTGCCTGGGATGCGTTGAGGCAACGGGGAGCGGGCTGGGTCAAGCGGGTGGAACACGCACTGACGACACCCGTCCATGAGTATCAGGAGGTGTTCGAGAAGGCCGCGGCCTTTCTAGGGCTTCGCTGAAGCGCGGCCGGCGAGCTCGGAAAGCTCCTTTCCGCGCGCTTGGGCCTCGTTTCGAAGACGGGTCAGCTCCTCCACCACCGCGTCGAGCTCCCCCGTCCAGACCTCGATCATGCCTTCCCGGAAAGACCGGACGGCCCGGTCCGTGGCCCGTCCCAGCCGTCTTCGGTAGCTGAGAAAGAACCGCACCCCGAAGAAGAGGTTGAGAAGGGCGTAGCTGCCGAGTGCTGCCACGCCTTTGCCGCTGAAGAGCGTCTGGACGAAGGAGGAGAGGAGGCCCAGGCCGGAGCGCCATCCCGGGCTCTGAAGGATGTCCCGCCAGGCCGCCCCGTCTCCCAGGGCGAAGATCAGCAGCACGAGCAGGAGGATGTAGGTGAGGGACTGAAGCATCCGAAACCCGGTCATTCTCGAGAGAAGCGGGGTCGATGCCCTGTGCGATGCAACCTCGAACAGGCGCTCGCCCAGGTTCTCGAACCGCTCCTCCTGCCGTAGCGCTGCCAGGGCCCGTTCCCTGAGGGTGGGGGGCAGGTTCTCCTGGAGCATGCCCCGGGCGAGGCGGTCCTCTATCCACGCCAGTCGTCTTTTCAGCACAGAGACCACTGAGTCCGGAGGATTGAGGTTCCGCCAGATCCGCTCCGTCTCGGAGGGCCCGCCGGTTTCGCCGGCCGGCCGCAGGAACAGGAGTCCCAGGGCCAGGCCCGGGCCTGTGAGGGGCAGCGCATCTCTCGCCGGCCGCAGGGCGTTGCGCACGGCCCTGCTCTCGAGCCATGGGGAGAGGCTCTCCCTGCCCAGCCTCTCCCAGGTGGGGCGGTCCTCCTCCAGCAGGCGTATGGACCGGTCAAGGGCTGAGGAGAACCGCTCGAGGGTGCGGGTCTCCCCGTGCAGCCATTCGAAGAGGCGGGAGGCCTCCACGTCCAGGTTCTCCTCCTTCATGGTGCGGACCTGCTTGGCGTTTCTGAGCTGAAAGACCTGGTTCCGGAGAAGGGGGAGCTGGTTCCAGGACGATGCAGTATCAGACTCCAGGGCCTCCTGTGCTGAAACCACGAAAAGGGCCGGGTCGGGGATGCCTGCGTCGCGCAAATGTCCGGTGAACTGCTTCGAGGCTGTGGAAAGCTTTTCATGGCCTTCCCCGCCCCGGTTGTCTCCGAACAGGAGGTCCGCCTTGTTCAGCACGAACACGAAGTTCTCCCCGGCCTTGGGCGTCTGCTCGAGAAACTCGTACAAACGGCGGTCTGCGTACTTCTCGGGGGAGGTCACCCAGACCAGGAGATCGAGGTTGGCCAGGAACGCCTGGACACTGTCCCTGTGGGCCGTGAGCAGGCTGTCGAAGTCAGGGAGGTCGCAGAGCAGCACGTGGCGGACCGGATCGGCCCGGTGGAGGATCTCCTGCCAGGGCATGGCGTCGGGAGGGGGCGCCGGCACAGCCGGAGCGTCCTCGTGGCGGTAGATGATCACGTGGTCCGTGTGGGGCCGGCGATGGCTGACCGAGGAGATGGGCGTGCCTGCCAGGCTGTTCATCAGGGAGGACTTTCCCACGCCCGTGCCTCCGAGGAGCCCGATGGTCAGGTACTCGCCTTCCACGGCACTGAGCCGTTCCTGCAGGTCGGCTGCAGCGGCCAGCGCATTCCTGCGTTCCGCCTCCGGAATCGAAAGCAGGCCGTCCTGCTCCAGGACCTCGTGAAGGCGCTGCAGGTTCTGTTTGAGGCGGGGGACGGAGGGTTTCATGAATGTTGCTCCTTGAGGGCCGGGATCGAGGTTCACGATCCCGGGATGGGGCCTGCTGCGTGCTGCTCGAGGAGGCGGCGCAGCTCGGTGAAGCGCTCCTTTTCCTCCGGAGGCATGCTCACGGAGCCGAGTGCGGAGGCGTACCGGTCGCGCTGCTCCTCGAGAATGGAAACCAGCCCCTTGCGGTAGGTCTCGGCCATGTCCCGGACCACCCGCTGGATCTCGCGGTAGGCGAAGAGCTCGGCCGATCCCTTGGTCAGGAACGGGGCCGCGGCCGAGCCCAGGAGCGCGTCGATCACGGTGAAACCGCCTCCCAGAGTGGCTTCGAGCGCGAGCACGAGCACGCCCCAGATAATGGAGGTGGAGTAGATGGACCACTTCTTGGCCGTGGGAAGCCCTTGCGCCATCTCCTGGAAGGTCTCCCGGAGCCAGCTCTCCAGGTGCTCCTGGGCCGCGGTCACACGGGCCTCCACCTCGTCCCGTGTCATGGCCACCGCGGGTCTTCGAATGGCGCTGTACAGCGGGGCCTCCTCATCGGAAGGGGAGAGGCGCTCCAGGGCCCTTCGGTTGAACCGGTCCAGGGACGCCAGTATGGGCGCCAGGCTCTCCGGGGGGCGGTTCGCCCGGGGGCCGTCCTCTGAAGGCCCTTTTCCGATCTGGAGGCCCAGCAGGCGCAAAGGGGCGAGGATCACGTTGCGGACCGCCCGCCTGGGGCGCGAAAGGAGATCGTACCTGGAGAAGAGCCGCCGGATCTCCCGCTGGATGCGCGTGCGGTTTCGGGCGGCAAAGTGCTCGCTCTCGGCCTGTATGAGGTCCTCCCGGGTCTCCTGGAGCAGGCCTTCGAGGTCCTTCATCCAGGTCCCGGCCGCCTCGTCCTCGGCCTGGAGGAGCCGGATCAGGCGGTCGAGCTGCATTCCGAGCCCCTTGGCCCCGGCCTCGAGGCCCTGCCTGCGCAGCTTCTGTACGGAGGAAGGGGAGAAGTCCTCGAGCAGCCGGTCTTGAAAATCCCGGAAGCCGGTCTGGCCCTGGATGGTCTCAGGCGTCGGGGCCGGGGAGCGGGAAACGATCCAGCCCCGCTCTTCCGGGAGCCGGATGTCCTGACCTGAAAACATGTCCATGGCTTCCCGGGTCGAGAAGTCCGGGTCGGCCTTGTTCAAAAGGAAGTAGACCGGCTTTTCCTCCTCGATGATTCGGCGGAGAAAGTCGGAAGGGACCTCGTCTGCGTACTTCTCCTGGCTTGTGACAAAGACCACTGCGTCGGCCAGCAGGACCAGGATCCCGGCTGCCCGGCGGTTCTCCTGCTCCAGGCTGTCCAGGTCCGGGGTGTCCACCAGGACCAGGTGGGCGAGCTCGGCCCGGTCGTGGTCCAGGATGACCAGCTTGTCCGGCTCCCCGCTCTCGGGCGTCGCGCCCAATGTATCTGCAGGCCTTCGTACCGGTGGGAGGTTCGGGAATGGGAACCCGTGCTCTATGGGGGCGCCGGTGTGGGCATAGGCAACCGCCCCCCGGGTCTTGGGCCGTTCCACTCCCGCCCGGCTGAGCTCGAGACCGCAGAGTGCATTGAACAGGGTGGACTTGCCGGTGCCGGTTCCGCCGAGGAACACCAGCCACAGGCAGGAAGACAGGCGCTTGTACTGAAACGCGCGCAGGCGCCTCGGGATCTCATCGGCGAGCTCGTGGATATCATTGTGCCGGGGCGTGAGGCCGGGGACGATGATGTCTTCGGCGGGCAACCGGGGAAGGATCCACTCGCGTTCGCTGCTGTTTTCGTGAAGCATCCGCAAAAAGGCCTTCCAGGGATTCGGGGAGGGTGAAATGGAAGAGATCGGCAACCCGCTTCCAGGGAAGTATAGAGGGGAGCCTGTTTGGGTGTCAAGGAGGTCACAGGCCGGGTCGCGCGATCGTCGCCGTCATACGGCCGCATATTCCTTGTATGGGATTCCTGTTATTGGTTCTGGTCAATTTAGCGGGTTTGTGTTACACTTCGTAAGCCCACAGCGGGCAGAAAGGCGAAAATCAGAGAAAGAGGGAACATGGATGGAGGCCCCGGCGAAGCTGTCGAGGGCCACGATATGTTTAAGGTTTTGCCGATAGGCTGCGATTGGAAACGCTCAATTCAGGAGGGAGTACGGGCGGGAGTGACATGATGGAGAATCAGACAGGATTTTTCGAGGTCTTTCACGAGGTCGGCCGTGCGGTTCTTTCGGTCCTGAGCGTGCGGGAGGTAACCCACCTCGTGGCCAAACGAATGGTTCCTGCCCTGGACCTCAAGTCGAGCTCCCTTCTTCTCGTCAAGGAGGAGACGGGCGGGCTTGCGGTGGCCGCCTCGCACCTCGTGAGCAGGGAGTTCCTGGCTGCAGAGCCCATGGAGGGCGACCGGGGTATCTCCAGGGCCCTGGAAGGCCGCCCTCACCTCGAGGAGAAGGCATGGGCTGATCGTCCGGAGCATCAGGGCGGTCTGATACGGGCCGAGGGCATAGCATCGATCCTTTCCGTGCCCATGGGGCTCCGCGGCAAGATTATCGGCGTCCTCAGGCTTTACACGGCCGGGGAGAGGTCCTTCTCCGAGGGCGAGCTGGAGCTGATCTCCGCACTCACAGAGATCGGGGCCATTGCCATTGAGAACGCCCGGTTGTTCGAGGAAAAGGGAGAGGCCCTTTCCAGGCTGCTGGAAAAGGGCGGGGTGGAGTACGAGTACGAGCCGCCTGTGGAGAAGTACCGGATCAAGGCCGTGCATCCGGGGGAGATCCCGCAGGACAAGTCCTATGCCTACTTCAGCCGTCTTCACGGGCTGGCCCGGGCTGTGGCGTCCCAGGTGGACGTGGAGCGGATTCTCGAGACCGCTGCAAAGACGATTGCAGAGGCCATGGACGTCAAGGGCTGCAGCCTGCTCTGGCTCAACTTCGAGACCCACGAGCTGGAGCTCGTGGGCACGCACGGGCTGAGCCGGGCCTACCTGAACAAGGGGACGCTCAGCATGGACCGCTCCATTCCGCGGGTGGTCCAGGGAGAAACCGTGTTCGTGCCGGACACGGGCCGCGATACGAGGGTCCAGTACCCCGAGGCCGCAGGGCGGGAGGGGATCGTGTCCATCCTGTCCGTCCCCATTTTCGTCAAGGAGAAGGTCAGGGGCGTGCTTCGTCTCTACTCGTCCGAGCCCCGCGCCTACCCGCCGGAGGACATCGAGCTCGTCAAGGCGCTCGCCGAGATCGGCGGCATTGCCGTGCTGAACGCCAAGCTTTACGAGGCGAGGGAAAACGACTACGCCTTCTGGCAATCCACGCTCCGGTACATCGGTGTCAAGAACTCAGAACACGACCCCGCCTGAGCGGCCCGCCGCCCTTCACCCGGACGGCGGTCACTCGCCGCAGCCCGGTGCCTTCAGGGCCTGCCGTGTGCCGCGGAACACGGCAGGCCGGTAGTCGTTGGAAGGACAGGCTTCCTGAAGAATACGTTAATGAGATGAGGTCAGGCACGATGCGTCTTGCAGCAATGCTCCTGCTCTGCGGAGTTCTCAGCGCATGTGCAGGCAGGCCCGCAAAGGCACCGGAGCCGGTGGAAACGGTCGGCCGTGCTGCGGCGTGGCAGGTGAACGTGCAAAGGCTCCGCTCGGCGGTGAAAGAGCAATGCAGCGACGCCGGAGAGGCCGGCATGGAGTCCTGCTTTTACTCTGTGATGGAACGTCTGGGAGCGAGCCCCGAGGCCGTCCGGTTCTCGCGGTCGCTGGGAAGGGCGGGTTACCTCCGGGCACTCCAGGAGGCCGGCCCGGTGGATGTGGGATGGGTGCACTACTACCCCTGGCGAGCCGGCGGGCCGTACGGGTATATCCTGGTCAACGGGACACCGGCAAGACTGGATGTGGATGATCCGGCGTTCCAGCCCCTCGAGTCGCTGAAGCGGGACGCGCGATACCGGGCCGTTGGGAAGGCATTTCCAGACCTTTCCATCCTGCCCGGGGACCGGACAGGACCGGGCCGGCCGGCCCTGGAGGCGCTTCCCGAAGGAGGCGGGCGGTTCGTGGCCGGCTACGAGCTGCGGAACGGCCGCCACGACTGCGAGGTCGTAGGGTCCGTTGATTTTGCTTTTGATTTTGACGGGAAGGGAATGTTCCTGGGTAGCCGTGTGGCGTCCATGGGAACGATCCTCCATGCCGTAGCCGGAAGAGCCGTGACCCTCTCCGTGGAAGCGCCTCCCGATGAGGCCGGAGCGTGGCAGATGGTCCGCCCGCCTTCGGCCGGGACGCTTCGCCTGAAGAGCAAGGTTCGCAGGCGTGGACAAGGAAGGGACCACCGGGAAACCGAGGCCTGGACCTTTCTCGCCCTCAGGCCCGGCCGCGAGCTCCTGCACCTGAGGCGCATGCCGGCGGGGCCTGGAGATCCCTTCCCCGACGCCCGCGCCTCTTTTCTGGTGGTGGTCCACGAGAGCGAGGCCGGTCTGGAAACGGCCCTGGCGGAGGTGTTCGCCCCGATCATCGACCGCAGGCTCGAGGAGATGGAGTCCCCCAGGGCCGGCAAGGTGACCATGCGCCTGAAGGGCGTGCACGGCGATCTGGCCCGGGTGGACATCCATCCCCGCAATCCGGCGTCTGACGCCTGGGCCATGGTTTACCTGAAGCGGCGGCAGGGTGAGTGGGAGATCCTGGCCATGGGACGGAGCTTTGCGCGGTCTTTCTACCGCTCCCCCGGCATTCCGATGGACCTTCGCGGCCCCAGGGACCCGGAGGCCCCGTTTGTGCCGCCGGCGCTGGACGCCTGCAACGACCTCCTCGACGCAGCC
>JAIPEI010000187.1 GCA_021737245.1 Deltaproteobacteria bacterium
CCCTTTTCCTGTATGAAGGGGGTGGTGGCCCGCCGGCAATGCCCAAAGTTCGTTTATATGGGCACTAGAGCGGCGGCATCGTGCATTCCCCGGTGATCATTCGGAGACGACCGACATGTCCGGAAGCCCGGAGCCCGCTCTTTCCAATCGAAGACGCATCTTCCTCGGGTTCTATCTCCGGAACCTGGGCGCCAACGTCCTGGGGTTCGCGACCATCGCCGTCCTCAATGCACTTACCCCGCTGGAGTTCTTTCGAGTGCAGCGGGCGATCCTCCTCTACGAGGGGGAGTGGCGGGAGTTCTTTCTTTTCTACCCGCTCGTCCTGGGCCTGGTGGCGATTCTCCAGTACTGGGTCCAGCAGCCCGTGGCCGCCATGGCCCGGGATCTCGAGCAGGAAAGGGAGCCCGGGGAGGCCCAGGCGATCCAGGCCCGCCGCAGGCTGATCAACCTTCCCTACATCACGGCCCTCGTCAATCTCTGCGTCTACCTGGCGGTGCCTGCGGCCATATCCGCCACCTTCTATCTCTGGCTGAACGCCCCGCCGAGGATATCCCTGTTCGTGTTCATCCGGGCCTTCATGATCGGGGGCATAGCGGCCGGGCTCTCCTTCTTTCTCGTGGAGGACCACGCGAGGAGGACCCTGGTCCCGGCGTTCTTTCCCGAAGGCCGGCTCGTGGACGTGGCCGGCGCCATCCGCATCCCCCTCTCGCGCAGGATCCGCATGCTCTACGCTTCGGGGACGTCCATCCCCATGGTCATCCTGCTCGTCACGCTGTTCTTTGCCGCATGGGAAGCGGGGCGGGATGGAGGGATCGGCGCGGAGGCGTTCGCCCGAGGCGTGTTCGCCTTTACCGTGGCGCTTTGCCTGATCTTCCTGGTCATCGCGCTCCGGCTTAACTTCCTGGTCCAGCGCTCCATTGTGGAGCCACTTCAGGAGATGCTGGCGGCGGTGAGGCGGATCCGCTCCGGTGACTACGGTCGCAGGATCCAGGTGCTCTCCAACGACGAGCTCGGGGTCCTGGGGGACGCGGGCAACCAGATGATCGACGCGCTCGAGGAGCGGCGGAGGATCCGGAAGGCCTTCGGCCGCTACGTGACCCCGGAGATCCGGGACGAGATCATGGCCGGGAAGATCCCCCTGGACGGGGAGCGCAGGGAGGCCACCCTCCTGTTCGTGGACCTGAGGGGGTTCACCTCCTACGTAGAGGCTAACGAGCCCGAGGAGGTGATCCGGAGCATGCGCAGCTACTTCACGGCCATGGAGGCCGCCGTGCGCGCCCACAGCGGGATCGTGCTCCAGTACGTGGGAGACGAGATGGAGTCGGTCTTCGGGGTGCCCCTGCACGACCCGGAGCACGCGGACCGGGCGGTCCGAGCGGCCCTGGAGATGCGCAGGAACCTGGAGGCCCTGAACCGCGAGCGGGAGCGCGGGGGCAAGTCCCCGTTCCGGCACGGGATCGGCATTCACACGGGCATGGTGCTGGCCGGCATCACCGGGAGCGACAAGCGGCTCTCCTACGCGTTGATCGGGGACACCGTAAATTTGGCGGCCAGGATCGAGGATCTGGCCCGCGATCTCGAGGCCGACATCCTCGTCAGCGGGGATACGGCCCGGAGGCTCGAGCGATCGTACGACCTCGAGGAGCTTCCGCCGCGCCGCGTCAAGGGGTACTCCAAGCCCATCACGGTTTTGAGGGTTCGATAGACGGACAGCGACTGCGTGCGGTCCTTCGCGAAGAAGAGACCGGACGCGGAACAAACACGGGAGGACATCGTGACCTACACCAAGCTGAACAGCACCCACCTCGATCGCCTGGGGGCCATGGTGGCCCCGGATCGGATCTCCACCGGCGTCTCGAACCTGGAGCTTCACGCCCGGGACGAATCCCACCACGAGGCCTGCCTGCCCGAGGCGGTCATCTGGCCGGAGCAAAAGGACGAGGTGGCGGAGATCGTGCGATATGCCAACGAGCACCGGATTCCCGTGACGGGCTGGGGGTCCGGGAGCAGCCTGGAGGGGAACCCCATCCCGGTCTGCGGCGGCGTGGTTCTGAACTTCAACCTCATGAACCGCATCCTGGAGATCCGGGAGGAAGATTTTCAGGCGGACGTGGAGCCCGGGGTGATCTACCAGGACCTCAACGACAAGCTGCGCCACAAGGGGCTTTTTTTCCCGCCGGACCCGGGTGCGCGCGCCACCCTGGGGGGGATGATCGCAAACAACGCGAGTGGAACGCGCACCGTGCGGTACGGCTCGACGCGCCACAACGTGCTGCGGCTCCAGCTGGTCACGGCGGACGGGGAGATCGTCCGGATCGGCACCCGCTCGTCCAAGACCTCGTCCGGCCTGGATCTGATCAACCTGTTCGTAGGGTCGGAAGGCATCCTTGGTCTCGTGGTGGAGGCCACGGTGAGGCTCGTGGGTCTGCCGGCGGCGTTTTCCGCGGCCGTGGCCTCGCTTCCCACGGTGGAGGCGTGCAGCCGGGCGGTGTTCCAGATCATGCGCGCCGGCCTGAACCCGGCCGCCCTGGAGCTCATGAGCCCCGAGTGCATCGATGTGATGAACCGGGAGCGGGACCTGGGCCTGCCCGTCTCGCCCACCCTGTTCATGGAGTTTCACGGGACCGCCGAGGGTCATTTGGCCGACGTCCTGTCCATGGCGCAGGAGCTCTGCGAGGAGGAAGGCGGGACCGCCTTCCGGTCCGGCCTGGGCCGGGACGAGCGGGACCGGCTCTTCCGGGCCCGCCACGAGCTCAGCGAGATGATTCGCAGGGAGCACCCGGACCGGACCCACAGCACGGCGGACGTGGCTGTTCCCATCTCGGCCTACCCCGACATCATCGCCTGGAGCCGGCAAGCCCTGGAGGAGGCGGGCATCCCGGGCTACATCTTCAGCCACGCCGGGGACGGCAACGTCCACCTGGTGTTCATGGGGAAGACCGGAGACGCCGGGGAGTGGAAGGAGATCGGCCGCATCTACGACCGGCTGGTGGACCGGTCCCTGGCCTCGGGGGGCACGGCCACCGGGGAGCACGGCGTGGGGCTCGGCAAGCGCAAGTACATGGAGGCCGAGCACGGGGCGAGCCTCGCCTGGATGCGCCGCATCAAGGATCTCTTCGACCCGAACCGGATCCTGAACCCGGGGAAGCTGATCCCCTGAAGGCGGTCAGGCGGGGGACCGGAGCTCTTCCAGGAGCCGGCGGGCCGCATCACCGAGGAGCATGGTGTCCACGCCCGCCACGATGAGCGTGTAGCCCCGTTCCATGTAGGGACGCACGGCCCGGGCGTCGGTCCCGAAGATTCCGAGGGGCATGCCTGCGCCTCGGCAGACCGTGGTAATCCGTTCGATCGCCGCAACCACCTCCGGATGCTCCACCTCGCCCGGCCTGCCCAGGCTGGCGGAGAGGTCGAAGGGACCCACGAGAACTGCGTCGACCCCGTCCACCCGCACGATGGCTTCCATCTGCTCGACCGCCAGGGCGTGCTCGGCCTGAATCACCACGGAGACGCCCTCGTTCGCTTTTTCCAGGTAGTCCCGGAACCGCAGGCCGTAGCCGTGGGCTCGTCCCAGCCCCACACCCCGCGTTCCCCGGGGGGCGTACCTGGCCAGCCGTACCACGTGTTCGGCGTCCTCGGCCGTGTTCACCATGGGAACGATGACGCCTGCGGCCCCGATGTCCAGGGCCTTCTTGACGGGCGCCTCGGCAGCCGCCGGAACGCGGATCAGGCAGGGCAGGTCCGGACCGGCGGCCTGGAGCAGACGCTGGAGGCTTGGGGCCTCCAGCGGAGTGTGCTCGCCGTCCAGGAAGAGCCAGTCGAAACCGACGATCCGCATCAGCTCGGCGATCTCAGGGGCGTCCAGGGACACCAGCGTCCCGAGCAACCGCTCTCGGGCGCGTATCCTCTCGCGAAACCGCACATCCATAGGGCACCTCGCATGGGTTCGTTCGATATCCAGGAGCATCCCCGGGCCGTCGGATCCTGTCAACCCTTTTTCAAATCGGTTTTCGGGCGGCAAAAGTACAGGATACCGTGTATTGCCTCGAGGACGAGCCCGGCGTACCCTGTCGTCCGAACCTCAAACAAACCCCCTCTTTCCAGGGGAGAAAGGAGGCATCATGCAGCTGACCAGCAGTGCATTCGAGCACGAGGGATCCATCCCCTCGAAGTACACCTGCGACGGAGAGAACGTCAACCCCCCGCTCGCCATAGTGGACGCGCCGGAGGACGCCGGAAGCCTGGTTCTGATCATGGAGGACCCGGACGTGCCCAGAAACCTGCGGGAGGACGGCATGTGGGACCACTGGATCGTGTTCAACCTGGCGCCTTCGATCCGACGGATCGACGAGGCCCGGGAGCCCGAGGGCCGGCACGGAAAGGGAACCGGGGGAGGCAACACCTATCAGGGACCGTGCCCTCCGGACCGTGAGCACCGCTACTTCTTCAAGCTCTACGCCCTGGACACCGAGCTGGACCTGCCCGAGGGAACGGACAAGGCGACCGTGGAAAAGGCCATGGAGGGGCACGTGCTCGACCAGGCCGTCCTGATGGGCCGGTACGAGCGGTCCTGACATTGTTCGGGGACGGGGAGGCCCTGCAGCCCCGTCCCCCTGTTTCTGCTCTTTCCCTCCCCTCTCCCCTCTCGCATTTTCCCTTTTGCCTTTTACCTCATTCCTCCTCTCCTTCCACCTCTTGTGTGTTTGACCCTGGACCGTTTCCACGGTAAAAGAAGACACGTTTTCCGGATCGACTGTCCCGGTTTCAGGGTGAGGCTCGCGTGATCGAGGAAAAGGCAAACCGAGCTGTTGACCGGGAGTTCAGCCTGAACCACCTGGATTCAGGGCGATCTCCCTTTCGTGCGCCGGCCGAAAGGCTGGGCGTGGGTGTCTACATCATTCAGGACGGCCGGCTCCGATGCGGCCGGATCTCCGCCTGCCCCTACATCGAGGCGCCGGAGCAATGCATGCAATCCGGGGGCACGACCTTCATTGTTCGCTTTCCCCGGCGCGAATCCTCCCGGGAAGAGGAACACCCACCGGGTGAGCCTCACCGGAGCGGGTAGAGAGATACGATCATGACGAATGCAGAGACGTGCAGGCGGATCCGGGAGAATATCTCGCGCGTGGTGGTGGGCAAGGAGGCGTCCGTGGAGAGGCTCCTGGTGGCGCTTCTGGCCGATGGCCACGTGCTGATCGAGGACGTTCCCGGGCTCGGAAAGACCCTGGTCGCCAAGTCACTGGCCTGGAGCCTGAACGCCACGTTCAAGCGGGTCCAGTGCACGCCGGACCTGCTTCCCGCGGACATCACGGGTTTCAGCGTGTACAACCAGCAGACGGGCCGTTTCGAGCTGCGGTACGGACCGGTCATGACCCACGTGCTCCTGGTGGACGAGATCAACCGGGCCATCCCCCGCACCCAGTCCAGCCTCCTCGAGAGCATGGCGGAACGCCAGGTGACCATCGACGGGCAGACCCTTACCCTTCAGCGTCCCTTCTTGGTGATCGCCACCCAGAACCCCATCGAGCTGGAGGGGACCTTTCCCCTGCCCGAGGCCCAGCTCGACCGGTTCCTGCTGAAGATCCGGATGGGCTACCCGGACAAGGCCGAGGAGGTGGAGATCCTTCGACGGTTTCAGTTCGGGGATCCCCTCGAGGACCTTCTACCAGTGGTCACGGTGGACCAGGTCACCTCCATTCAAGAGGCCGTCCGGCGCGTTCACGTGGCCCCCTCCGTCCTGGACTACATCGGCGAGATCGGCGGTGCCACGCGGGCAGGAGGCGTCTTTCGATACGGGGCCAGCCCCCGGGGAACCCTGGGTCTCATGCGGGCGGGACAGGCCCTGGCCCTGCTCCGGGATCGTTCCTACGTGCTTCCCGACGACATCAAGTCCCTCGCTCCCTGTGTCCTGAGCCACCGGCTCATCCTCACGGAGGAGGAGCGCCTTCGGGGAGACGACCCCGGCCGGCTGCTCGAGGAGCTGCTCGATCGGGTGCCCGTCCCGGCCGTGGAAGCGGGTGATCAGGCCGCGTCATGAGCGCTCCGATCCCGCAAGCCCCGGACCTGCGCATCCCGACCCTGTTCGTCGATCCACTGGCCCGGTGGTTCCTGGCCCTCCTGCTCTTTGTCTCTCTCCTGTTCGGCCGGCCGGATCTCTCCGTCTTCTGCCTGGTCCTGCTCCTGCTCTCCACGGGAGCCAAGCTCTGGCGGCGCGCGGCCGCGGTCCGCGTCACGACGCAGTTCAGGGCGGAGACGCTTCGCGCCTCCCCCGGGGAGGTCCTGACCTTCGCCGTGGAAGCGGAGAACGGGTCCGTCCTGCCCGTGACGGTCCGGTCCAGGCTGGCCGGGCTGGAGAGCCTTTCCGCGGACGGCCGTTCAGGAGGCGTGAGGACTTGCAGGGTCCGGGGCCGGCGGCGGGTGCGGCTCGAGTGGGCCGGGGAGGCCCCGGGCCGGGGGGTATACGGCATCGGCCCGGACGTGACCGAGGCGGGAGATCCATTCGGCCTGTTCTTTCGTCGGGTGAGCCGCGGGAAGGCCCTGGAGATCGTGGTTTACCCGAAACGGTTTCCCGTCGGCTCCTCTTTCGGGGAGGCGAGGGACCTGTTCGGCTGCATTCGCGCGGAAGGGCTGATCGAGGATCCGATCAACCTCATGGGGACGCGGGAGTATCAGCCGGGACGCCCGGCACGCGCCATCCACTGGAAGGCCAGCGTTCGGCTGAATCGTCTCCAGGAAAAGGTGTTCGAGCCGAGCCGGAGGGCGAGGATCCTCCTGAGCGTGGACGTGCGGGGGTTCCACGAGGCCGGGGACGAGGCGGCGTTCGAGGAGACCCTGGAGGCGCCCGCCTCCATCGCCGTCCGCCTGATCCATAGCGGCGTTTCCGTGGGGTTGATCACGAATGCGGGGATGAAGGGGGACAAACCCCCGGTGGTGCCGGCCTCGCCAGCGCCGGGACAGGTGCCCTCGATCCTGGAGCGGATGGCCCGAATGACCATGGAGCCGGCCGGGGACCTGATCGGCCCGGCGGGTCGCCTCCTTTCCCGTACCTCGGCTGTCGGGTGCCTTCCCTTCCCCCACAGCCCGGGCGAGGCCGCGGA
>JAIPEI010000188.1 GCA_021737245.1 Deltaproteobacteria bacterium
TCATGGATCAGCCGCCGCTCACCGGGACGGTGCGGGATAGAGGTGGGTAGAGGTGGCCTTTTCCGGCGGCCAGACGATCTCGTGGCGGGCGTTCCGGATCTGTGAAGGATAGGTGTTGATGGATCCCACGCCGTTCGGCTGGAACCTGACTACGCCCCCGATGGTCTCGATTTCGCTGGAGAGGATCTCCTGCATCAGGCGCCCCGGGGCTGCGGTGCCGGCCCCGGTCAGGGCGGCCTCCACCACCTCGAAGGCCATCATGTAGGCGGGCGCCCAGGGGTAGTCCTCCGGATCGACTCCGGACCGCGCCAGGATCTCCTGAAACCGCTCGTTCCGGCCCAGGGTCATGCCCGGGGTCCAGTAGGACTGTCCCGTGACATGCTCCGCCCCTTCTCCCAGAGACCGCCGGAAGACCCCGCTGTGATGAATGGCGTGAAACTCCCTCGGGTGCAGATGCGACTCCCGGGCCTGGCTCATGAACTGCACGGCAAAGGGGATGTTGGCCGAGACGAACACGATGTCCGGGTCCAGGGCCCGGATCTCTCCCAGCACGGAGGAGAAATCCCGGCAGTCGCGCGGGGCCACCCGGCCCCCGAGCACGCGCAGCCCGGCCGCCTCGGCCAGGACCTTCGCTCCTTCGTATACGCCCTGTGGGTGCATGGTGTCCTCCACCACGAAGAAGACGGTCCCCGCCTTTCCTTCGGCCTCGAGCATCTCCCAGTACCGATAGGTGTAGCGCGGGGCCTCGTCGATGACGCACGCGATCCACCGGTTCCCTCGGCTGTAGATCCTGGGCGAGTTGGCGCAGACCGCCAGGAACGGGATGCCGTGGTTCTCCGCAGCCGTGGAGGCGGCAAAGGTGAGCGGGCTGGAGTAGGGACCGATCATCAGGTGAACCCGGTCCACCACGGCGAGCCGCTCATACATCCTGCGGGCCGCGGCCTCGTCGCTCCGATCGTCGTACACCCGGATCTCGAGGGGGCGGCGTTCTCCGCCGGCTCGAATGCCGCCCTCCCCGTTCACGGTCTCGGCCCATGCCTCGAGGAGGGCGCGAAACGATCCCACCTCGGAGGCGAAATGGCCCGTCTCCGAGACCGTGGCTCCGATCCTCAGGGGCTCGGCGGCGATGACGGTAGAAACGCCCATGACCCCGGCCAGCAGCATGATGAACCAGGCGCCCATCGCTTTCATGATCCCCTCCGTTCCCGCTGTTTCGCCCGCATCGGCCTCCTCGGAGACCCGCCCCCCCCAAAAAAAAACAGGCCCCCGGCACGAGCCTGGGTGGCCTGTTCGACCTGACATAACTCTCGACTCTCTTATGCCACAGCAGGGGACCCATGTCAAGGCCGGGGCGGGGATCGGCGGCGCTTCGCCGGATTTTTTTGTCGACCCGGATTTCAGGTCCTGCTATCGTCTTCCCTGCCCGAGCGGATCGGGGTCAAGACTCTTCACTCCCGGAAGGAACCGAAGCCATGATGAACCTCCAATGCATCCTGATCGATCATCTCGTGTCCGAGCTGGAGGAGACCTACCAGCGGACATACGGCCTGCTCAACCCGGATTACGCCAACGTGCTTTCCTGGTGCGGGTACCAGGCCCTCGAGAACATCGCCAACTCCGACGCCCTGTATCACAACATGGAACACACCATGATGGTCGCTTTGGTGGGGCAGGAGATTCTCCGCGGAAAGCATTTGATCGAGGGCGGTGTAACCCCGGGGGACTGGCTTCACTGCATGCTGGGGATCCTGTTTCACGACATGGGGTCCGTGCGGGGCGTGTGCCGGGCGGACCGCATCGGCGTGTATGCCACGGGAATCGGTGACGAGACCGTGGAGCTTCCCACCGGCGGAACCGACGCCGTGCTCACCCCCTACCACGTGGACCGGTCCAAGCTGTTCGTGCGGGAGCGGTTCTCGGAGACGACGCTCGCTGAGGTCGACGCCGAACGCGTCGCCTCCTGCATTGAGATGACCCGGTATCCCATCCCGGACAGTGAGGATTACCGGGCCACAAAAGGGTTTCCGGGGATTACCCGGGCCGCGGATCTCATCGGGCAGCTGGCCGACCCCGGCCACCTGCGAAAGATGCCGGCCCTGTTCTACGAGTTCGAGGAGATCGGGGCGAACCGGAAGAACGGGTACCGGAACCCGGGGGACATGCGCCGAAAGTACGCCCGCTTCTTCTGGGACACCGTCCATCCCTACATCACGGACGCGCTGCGCTACCTCCAGGTCACCCAGGAGGGCAAGCAGTGGATCGCGAATCTCCACTCCCACGTCTTCGCAGTGGAGCACGCCGGATCCGTTCTGGCGTCCGGACACTGGCTGGGCGCCCCGCCCGCCTCAAGGGGGTGCGGCGGGTGACAGCCTTTCAGGGGTAAGTCACTAAGGCGAAGTCCCAGCCCATTTGAATCGCCAGCCAGTGCGGTAGAAGCATCAGGGATCGAGAGTAGTCCATTCCTGCGGTTTCGATGTATTCCCTGATCGACATGGGAAACAGGGTGGTGTCCGCCAGAATGGACGTGATCACCTGAGGGGCGTCTTCTGTGGATTCCGGATCATTGACCGCCGAGCAGAGTTGTTGATGCGAATTCACGTAATGCGTCCGGCACACGATCGGCCTCACTGGATACGCGCTGCACGCGCCGTCCACCAGCAGCGGGCAGCATTGTTCGTAATGGGAAAGATCCGTCGTGATGTCGATCCTGGACGGAGGATACCTGCCGGGCCTGGAACCGTCCCATTCAAACCACTGGAGCGTTCGGAACCGGAGGGCCTCGATCTGGTCGGCTGAAAACTCCCGCCTGACGAACCGGGCCAGGGTGTGGGCCTCGGCAATGTTGGTGACGATGTGAAACCGGCAGCAGAAACAACAGCCCAACCGGCATGTTGGAATGATGCCGCTCTCACTGCGCAGTTGATCCAGACCGTGCGCGGCTGTTTCATCAACCAACGAGTAGACACCGCGGACAAACTTCTCCTGCGGTGTCGTCGGAAGATCAGCCCCCCACTTCTCGGGCTCATTATTTGAGCTTTCAGTATCAAACACGTGGTTGTTCCTGCTTATGACGGAGAATCAGGATGAACCACTCTCCGATTCATTCTGGAGTTTATCTTGATTTATTTCCAACCCGTTGCTGAAGGGCCTGGTAATCGAATGTCGCCAGCGTACGTTGCTCGACAGGCATTCCAATCGTCCCATGAATGGCTTTGATCATTTGTTTGTCTTCATCTGTTATCAGCGTAAAGGCCTCTCCGGTTCGCTCCGCCCTGCCGGTCCTCCCGATGCGGTGGATGTAATGCTCGGGAGTCGATGGCATGTCGTAGTTGATAACATGAGAAACATTGGAAACATCAATGCCGCGGGCCGCAATGTCGGTCGCCACAAGGACCTGGAACTTACCCGACTTGAACCCGTCCATGGCTTTCTGCCGCTGGGACTGAGACAGGTTTCCCTGCAGAGAGGTGGAGCGATAACCGGCCTTGGCCAGCTTCACGCCAAGCTTCTTGGCACGATGCTTGGTGCGGGTGAATACGAGAACCGCGTCCGTGCTCGTGCTGCCGAGCAGCTCGAGCAACAGCGCCGTCTTCAAGTGCCGGGCGACAGGATAAAAAACATGGTTGACCGTGTCCGCCGGGGCCTCATGCCCTACCTGTACCCGGATCGGGTTATGCAGGATCTGATCGGCCAGACGACGGATTTGAGCGGGCATGGTTGCCGAGAACAACAAGTTCTGCCGGTTCGATGGCGGCAGATGGGTCAAAATCCGGCGAATGTCCGGCAGAAAGCCCATGTCGAACATCTGGTCGGCCTCATCGAGAACAAGGACCTCTACATTCGAAAGGTCCACGGTCCGCCGGCTGACATGATCGAGAAGCCGGCCCGGGCAGGCGACAACAATGTCCGCTTTCTTCAGCGACGCCACCTGAGGCTGAATTCCAACGCCTCCATACACGGCAACGCTGCGCAGCCCGGTTCGAGAGCCCAGCACTTCAATATCCTGATGAATCTGTTCGGCCAGCTCGCGCGTGGGGGCCACGACCAGAGCGCGCACACCTCTCTGCTTCCCGTGTAAGAGACGATGCAGGATCGGCAGCACGTAGACTGCTGTTTTTCCGGTGCCGGTCTGGGCCAATCCCATCAGGTCGCATCCCTGCATTACCTTGGGAATGGCCTGGATTTGAATGGGCGTAGGGATGGTATATCCAGCGGCCGAAATACCCGCCAGGATATTGGAGGGAAATGAAAAGGTTTCAAAATTCAATAGCTGATTCTCCTTGCTTGGATAATTACGTTATATTTGACCTCTATTCGTTCATTATTATCTTTCGTCAATGGGCAAACATATGAGTAAATTTAAAATATGTGCCGATTTTGCTTCTATATGTAAAACGTCCAAATCCTTAGTCACTGGAATGAAATCGCCAAAAAGGGATGCTTCTCTAGAAAAAAAACGCCCCGCAATCGAAAGCGGAGCTCTGTCCAAGAGAAATATATTAACACTTTTCTATGCAAATGCAAGCAATTTATTTCCAAACACCCTCACCCGCCGCTGGAAACGCTATAACCTATTGAAATTCCAGGTGTAGATATGAAAGCTTCGGGCTTTTTGCGACTCCGTCACTCTTTGAACAGCGGCAGGCCCAGAGCCTCGGCATTGACGATGCTGGGCGCCGCGTCGGGCGGGTTGGGTCCCAGAAAGGGCAGCATGTCCGGCCGCCCCCAGACCGGGAACCCCCGGAGGATTCCTGCCACGTTGGAGGCCGCCAGCACGGCCATGCCTTCACGGGTCCACCGGGTGGCCGATCCGATGTGCGGAACCATTACCACGTTCGGCAGGTCCTCCAGCCCGGGCTTCATGCGGGGCTCATCCTCGAACACGTCCAGCGCCGCCCGGAAGGACGGGTTTCCGCGACAATGCTCCACCAGCGCCTGCTCGTCGATCAGGGGGCCTCGGCTGGAGTTCACCAGAACAGCGTTCTCCTTCATCAGGGCGAGGCGCTCCCGATCGATCAGATGACGGGTGGAGGCGTCCAGGACCGTGTGCAGGCTCACCACATCCGCTTCCCGCAGCAGCTCCTCCAGGGATTCCGCGCGACGACAGATCACGGGCCGCCGGCCTTCAGCAGCCAGGAAATGTCCGTAGGAGGCCACGGCATCCTCGAGGTGCCGGTTCGGCCTGAGATCGCAGTAGATCACGTCCATCTTGTGGCCTTCCGCCATCATCCGGGCATAGGCCGCCCCGATGCGGCCTGCTCCGACCACTCCGACGGTCCTTCGCCAGAGAAGCTCTCCGAGAAACAGGGAAGGAAGCCATCCCTCGAACTTCCCGGCCCGCATGAACCGGTCCCCCTCCACGACCCTCCGGGCGGCCGCAAAGGTCAGCGCCACGGCCATCTCAGCCGTGGTCTCGGTCAGCACACCGGGGGTGTTTCCCACTGGAATGCGGTTCCGCGTGGCCGCGTCCAGGTCCACGTTGTTGTAGCCCACCGCATAGTTGCTGTAGGTCCGCCCCCCGGCAGCGGCGAGGCGCTCGAAAAGCCCGGCTCCCCAGGGCTCGGTCAGCTGCCCGATGCACCCGTGGCATCGCTCCCCGATCGCCGCCTCGATCTCCTCCCTCCCGAGAATGGCCTCGGAACTGCAGACGTCGATTCGACACCCGGCCCCGGCCAGGATCTCGATCCAGGCTGTCCCTGGAAGCTCTTTGGTCGCCACCACGCGCATCGTCCCTTCGGGATTGTGCACCCGCCATCGCGATTCGATCACCGCTCTCCTCCTCCACCGCTCGCCGTTGTATGGGCCGGCAGCCCGGCATAAGGGGCGCTTCAACACCGGTCCGTTTCCCGAAACCATACGCGAAGAGGACGCCGTCATCAAGCCCCGGGGGCAGGCGCTCCGCTGCGACGCGATCCTGCGGGAGCTCGCCGGCGTGTTTCGCTCGAGCGACGAGCTCTCCCGGGCCGAGCGGCTCCTCGACCGGGCCCTGGGCCGGCTCGCAGCCTTCCCGAAAAGGAGAGCGCCGGAGCAGGTGGATAGACGGAAGGAATCGTGCAGGTGCACCTGAAGGCGCGCGTGGAGGGTCAGGGCCGGAGCAGGATCTTCAGCGCCTCGGGTCGTGCGGCCAGGGAAAAGGCGGTCTCACCCGCCCGGAGCGAGTAGACCGCCGCGATCATGGGCCGGGGATCGATCGCTTTCGAGGCCAGGAGCTCCAGGGCCGGCGGAAAGGGCCCGCACCGGGATCCCTGGAGCGTGATCTCGTCCACCACTGTGCGGCCCAGGTCCAGGATAACATCCTCCCGCCACGAGCTCTTGAGAACCAGGGTTCCGCAGGGCCGAACAGCCTCCAGGGCCGCGTGAAGCCCCTCCTCCGACCCGGCCGCCTCCACCACCACGTCCATGGACCGGACGGGGATCTCCTCCGCGCGGATGCTCACGATGCCCTCACGTGCCAGGAGCTCGTGCTGGTTGGGATGGCGCGCAGCAACCCGGAGATCGCAGCCCGTCCTGAAAAGGACCCCGGCCGCCAGCTGGCCGATCCGCCCGGCCCCGACCACGAGGACGCGGTCCCCCGGCCCCACGGCCACCTGCTCCTGAATGCGGAGAGCCGCGGCCAGCGGCTCGACAAAGACCGCGGCCTCGTCCGGAACCGTCTCCGGCACCGCGTGGAGGTTTTGGGCCGGGAGAACCAGGTAGTCCGCAAAGGCGCCGTTCATCCGTCGGATGCCCAGGACCCGCCTGGACTCACAGTGGCGACCCAGCCCCCGGGCACAGAGCGGACACCGGCCGCAGGCTGCATTGATCTCCCCAACGACCCGCCGCCCTTTCAGCGAGGGACGGTCCGGGGCCTCCACCACCTCGCCCACGAACTCGTGGCCCGGAACCCCGCGAAACCCGGCATATCCCTGAAGGAGCTCCAGGTCCGTGCCGCAGATCCCGGCCAGGCGGACACGCACCAGGGCCTCCCCCGCGCCCGCCGCGGGAGCGGGCAAATCCTCTCGAAACCGGAGGACGCCGTCTTCGATCCAGAGCC
>JAIPEI010000189.1 GCA_021737245.1 Deltaproteobacteria bacterium
GCGGACCTTCACTGGCAGTGCCCGCAGTGCAGGCGGGGGCATACCATCGGCAGGGTGGAGCCGGCGGAGGCGAGCGCGGCCGCCGATCAGACGGGCGAGCCGGTTCGGGCCCTGCCCGAGACGTTTCAAGAGGGGGTGGAATGACCCAGGCCACACCCATGCTGCGGCAGTACCTGAGGATCAAGGACCGGCACCCGGACGCGATCCTCTTTTTTCGCATGGGCGATTTCTACGAGATGTTCTTCGAGGATGCGGAGACCGCGGCCCGGCTGCTGGGAATCACCCTCACCTCGAGAGGCACCCACGAGGGCAGGAAGGTGCCCATGTGCGGCGTTCCTTACCATTCGGCCCAGGCCTACGTGGTGCGTCTCGTGGAGCAGGGACGGAAGGTGGCGATCTGCGAGCAGGTGGAGGATCCGAGGTCGGCCCGGGGCATCGTTCAGCGGGAGGTGACCCGGGTGGTGACCCCGGGGTCCCTGATGGAGGGCGAGGACCAGGCCTGCGCGCCGAACGTGTTCATGGCCGCGGTGGCTTCCGAACCGGGGCGCTGGGGGATCGCGCATCTCGATTTGTCCACCGGGGAGTTCCGCGTGACCGAGGCGGCCACACGCGAGGAGCTTTTCGGGGAGTTGGGGCGGATCGACCCGGCCGAGGTCCTGATCCCCGAAGGGGATCCCGTCGCCGGGGAGCCCGAGCTGAGGTCCTATCGGTTGGAGCGGCTGGAGGAGACGGGCTTCGACAGGCGATACGCCGGGAAGCTCCTCGAGGAGCAGCTCGGCGTGCGGTCGCTGGAAGGGTTCGGGTGCCGGGACATGAGGCAGGGCGTCACGGCGGCGGGCGCCATCGTCTATTACCTGCATCAGACCCAGAAGGCGAGCCCGGAGCATATCCGTGACCTGGTTACCTACCACCTCGGCGGGTACATGTTCCTCGACGAAACCACGACCCGCAACCTCGAGCTCTATCGGACCATTCGAAGGGACTCGAGCAAGGGAACGCTGCTGCACGTCCTCGATCACACCGTCACGCCCATGGGGGCCCGCCTGTTGAAGCGGTGGGTGGGATACCCTCTGCTCGATCTCCTGGAGATCCGAAAGCGGCTGGCGGCCGTGGCGAGCCTCCGGGAGGACCGGATGACCCGGGAAGCGATCCGGGAGCAGCTCGGGGAGGTGTACGACCTGGAGCGGCTCAACGGCCGGATTTCCCTGGGACGCGCCAACGCCAGGGATCTCGTCGCCCTGAAGATTTCCGCTCGCAGGATCCCCGGGATCAAGGAGGCCCTGGCCGGGTCCGCCAGCGAGCTCCTCGAGGAGGTCGGCGTCGAGATGGATCCCCTGGAGGACGTGGCGTCGATCATCGACGAGGCCGTCCGGGACGAGCCTCCGGTCAGCCTCAAGGAGGGGGGCATCATCCGGGAGGGATACAACCGGGAGCTGGACGAGCTCATTCGAATCACCCGCAACGGCAAGGGCTGGATCGCCGATCTCGCCGCGACGGAGCAGGAGAGGACCGGGATCAACAGCCTCAAGGTGGGATACAACAAGGTCTTCGGCTACTACATCGAAGTGTCCAAGGCGAACGTCTCCCGCGTACCGGATCACTATGTCCGCAAGCAGACCCTGGTCAACGGCGAGCGGTACATCACGGAAGAGCTCAAGGAGTACGAGGACAAAGTCCTCGGGGCGGAGGAGAAGCGATCCGCACTGGAGATGGAGATTTTCGAGACCATCCGGGAGCGGATCGCCGGAGAAAACCGGCGCATAAGAAGGAGCGCGGAGCTGGTGGGCGCGCTCGACGCCCTCGCAAGCCTGGCCGAAACGGCGGAGCTGAACAACTACGTCCGCCCCGAGGTGAACGACGGGGGGACCGTCGAGATCGTGGACGGCCGCCACCCGGTGATCGAGCAAAGCGTGAAGGAGGAGGAGTTCGTCCCGAACGACATCCTCCTGGACGACCGCGAGCAGCAGCTCCTGATCATCACCGGGCCCAACATGGCCGGCAAATCGACCATCCTGAGGCAGACGGCCCTCACCGTTCTCATGGCGCAGATGGGCGCCTTTGTGCCGGCCTCCAGGGCGGTGATCGGCGTGGTGGACCGGATCTTTACGCGGATCGGCGCCTCCGACGATCTCGCCAGAGGGCAGAGCACGTTCATGGTGGAGATGAACGAGACCGCCAACATCCTCAGGCACGCCACCCCGAGAAGCCTTGTGGTCCTGGACGAGATCGGGCGGGGAACCAGCACGTACGACGGCCTGAGCATCGCATGGGCGGTGGCCGAGGCCCTGCACGACCGGGAAGGGCGGGGCGTCCGGACGCTGTTCGCCACCCACTACCACGAGCTCACCGAGCTCATGACCACGCGCAGCCGCGTGAAGAACTTCAACATCGCGGTCAAGGAATGGAACGACCGGATCATTTTCCTGCGAAAGCTCGTCCCCGGCGGAACGAACCGAAGCTACGGGATCCAGGTGGCCCGGATCGCCGGTCTTCCGGAGGAGGTCATCGAACGGGCCCGGGAGATCCTGGAAAAGCTCGAGAGCGGCGAGGTGGACGAGGCCGGAAGGCCCAGGATCGCCGGGAGCGGAAAAAAGGCCCCCCGGTCGGAGACGGCCCAGCTCAGCCTGTTCGGCGGCGGGGACGAGCGGCTCCGGGAATGGATCCGCGACCTCGATATCCGGACCATGACGCCCATCGACGCCATGAACGAGCTGAACCGTCTCCGGGAGTATGTATCCGGGAACGACGAGCGAGCGGGGAAAGCGGAAGGCGATTTACGATGCAGGGCGGGATACGGTTTTGATGCCACTTGAGCTTGCGCGGAATCGAAGCATCGCCGTTGCGATGCTCATCTTCCTCCTGGCGGCCTTCTGGGGCGGGGGCGGCTCGTCGAGCCTCGCTTCCACAGAGGCGTCGCTCCTCGAGAATGCCAACGCGTGCCGGCAGTCTCTCTACCGGTCGAACAAGAAAATGCAGTACCGGCACAACTGGGCGAAATGCCTAGGACAGTACAAGGAGGTGTGCGACGGGTACCCCAAGAGCGGGGAGGCTGTCTGGGCCCTCTACTTCTCCGCACGAATGTACACCAAGCTCTATCGGTACTCGGGCCTGGAGGACGACCTCGACCAGGCGATCGCAACGTTCAAGAAGATCGTGGAGTCCTACCCGGACCACCGGCTGGCGGATGACGCCCAGTACCGGATCGGAGAGGTGTACTACGAGGGGAAGGGGAACCCGACCCAGGCCTACGTGGAGTTTCTCAAGGTGGACATCAAGTTTCCCTCCGGAGACATGCGGGGGCGGGCCAGGGACATGATGGACGAGCTGGCCGAGGTGTTGAGCCGGGAGAAGCAGGAGAAAAAGTCCCTTGCCGGAGGAGAGAAACAGAGCGGGCTTGCCCGGGTCCGGAACATCCGGCACTGGTCCACGCCCAGCTACACCCGGGTCGTGGTGGACATGGAGCGGCCGGTGAAGTACGAGTCCCACCTGCTCAAGAAGGACCCCAAGCTGAACAAGCCGCGGCGTCTCTATGTGGATCTCGAGGGAGCGGTCGCCTCGGACATCGAGAGCTCGATCCCCATTCGCGACGGTCTCCTCCGCCGTGCCAGGGCCGGGCAGAACAGCCGCGACGTCGTGCGGGTGGTGCTCGACATCGACAACATCGAGGGATACAAGATCTTCCACCTCCACGATCCGTTCCGGATCGTCGTCGACGTCCGGGGGGCCAAGACGAACGACGAGGAAGAGAAAAAGAAGATCGAGAACCTGAAGAAGAGGACGCGCAAGGGGGTCCGCAGGGTCAAGGAACCGGACAGCGAGGTGACGCTGGCCCGGCAGCTCGGGTTGAGCGTAAAGCGGATCGTGATCGACCCCGGTCATGGAGGGAAGGACCCCGGCTGCGTGTACCGGGGGGGGATCAAGGAAAAGGACATCGTGCTGAAGCTGGCCAAGATACTGGCCCTGAAGGTCGAAAAGGAGCTCGGGTGCGAAGCCGTGCTCACCCGGGTCGACGACACCTTCCTGCCTTTGGAGCGGCGGACCGCGTTCGCCAACATGCGGAAGGGGGACCTGTTCATCTCCCTGCACATCAACGCACACAGGCAGGCGGGCATCGCCGGTCTGGAGACCTACTTTCTGAACATGGCCACGGACGACCGGGCCGTGCTGGTGGCCGCCCGGGAGAACTCGACCTCGGAGAAGAACCTCAGCGACCTGCAGACCATTCTCAACGATCTCATGCTCAACACCAAGATCAGCGAGTCGAGCAAGCTGGCCCACGAGGTGCATCAGGGCATGCTCAACCGGCTGAGGAAGTCCTACAAAGGAGTCAAGACCCTCGGTGTGAAGCAGGCGCCCTTTTATGTTCTGATCGGGGCGGAGATGCCGGCCATCCTCGTGGAGACCGGTTTCGTTACCAACCCGTCCGAGCGCAAGCGCCTGTTGAGCCAGTCTTACCTCGAATCCCTTGCCGACGGGATTGTCGCAGGCATGTCCGGGTACATCGAGAGCATCGACCTGGCTTTTCAGGGCGAGTAAAAAACGACGAATCGCGTTCCTGCCTCATTAGGCGGTTTGCGCCGCGGCCGCCTGTCCTCTCCTGCCCCTCAGGTAGCCGTCGATGAAGGGCTCGAGGTCCCCGTCCATCACCCGATCCAGGTTGCCCACCTCCACGCCGGTCCGGTGGTCCTTCACGATGCGATAGGGATTGAACACGTACGACCGAATCTGACTGCCCCAGGCGATGTCCATCTGAGAGTCGTGCATCTCCTGCTTCTTTTCCTCCTGGCGGCGTTTTTCGATCTCGTAAAGTCTCGCCTTGAGCACCTTCATGGCCATGTCGCGGTTGCGGTGCTGGGACTTCTCGTTCTGACACTGCACCACCACACCCGTGGGGATGTGGGTGATCCGAATGGCCGAGCTCGTCTTGTTCACGTGCTGGCCGCCGGGACCGCTGGCCCGGAAGCTGTCCACGCGCAGGTCGTTCTCGTCGATCTCGATTGTGATGTCCGTGTCCACCTCCGGAACCACTGAGACGGACGCGAAGCTCGTGTGCCTTCTTCCGGTGGCGTCGAACGGAGAGATCCGAACCATCCGGTGGATGCCGTGCTCGGACTTGAGGTAGCCGTAGGCATAGGGCCCGCTCACGGTGATGGTGGCGCTCTTGATTCCGGCCTCGTCGCCGAGCTGGTGATCCAGGGTTCGTACCTGGTAGCCCTTGGACTCACACCACCGGAGGTACATGCGAAGGAGCATCTCCGCCCAGTCCTGGGCCTCTGTCCCCCCGGCGCCTGCGTTGATGGAGAGGATGGCGTTCCGGCGGTCGTCCGGCTCTCCCAGCAGGGTCTGGAGGTCCAGCCTGTCGATTTCCTTCTCCAGGAGGGACACGTCTGCGTTCACTTCCCGGAGCGTCGTCTCGTCCTGTTCCTCCTCGGCCATCTCGGCCAGAATGCGGGCGTCCTCAACCCTGCCCCGGTACTCCTTCCACTGCTCCACGTTGTCCCGGAGCAGAGCCCGCTGCTGGCTCAGCCTCGACACCTCATCCTGATCCTTTTGCCAGAAATCCGGCTGGGACATGAGGGCCTCGATTCTTTCGAGGTCTTTTTCCTGTGAATCCAGGTCAAAGATGACCTCGAATGCTTTGGAGCCGTTCCTCGAGGGTTTCGATTCGGTGCAGGATGTCGCTGTTCATGATGCCCTCCTTGCTGAAGCAGGTTCGCTGCATCGGTGCCGCTGGATTGAGCGGCCGGACGGTGTTCGTCGATCAGAGGCGGGTCCGCTGCCTGCGGGTCCGCCTGCGATTTCCAAAAACGACCAGCTTAACAAAAATCGAGGCCAAAAGGAAGAGAGGAAAGAGATCGCCTGTACGGACATAGGGAGTCGGGGGCAGGGTCGATGGGTACACCTCCGACATGAGGACCGCTTCCTGGAACAGCCCGCTGCTCCGGGTCACCCGTCCATTGACATCGACGAAGGCGCTGATCCCCGTGTTGGCCGCTCTAACGAGAGGACGCCTGGTCTCCACGGCGCGAAAAACGCTCATGGAGAGGTGCTGAAACGGCGCACTCGTCGGGCCGAACCAGGCGTCGTTGGTCAGGTTCACCAGGATGTCCGCGCCCTGTTCGACCTGCCGCCGGGCGAGCCCGGGAAAGATCGCCTCGAAGCAGATCAGGACTCCAGCGGAGTAGCCCGGCGCTTCCAGGGGCTCGACCCGGTCCCCCGGCCTGAAGTCCCCCGCAGCGGGCACCAGCCTGTGAACGAAGGGCAGGAAGCGCTGGAGAGGGACGTACTCGCCGAAGGGAACCAGGTGGACCTTGTCGTAGCTCTCGACCCGGCGGTCTTCCGCGGAGAGAAGGTAGGCCCGGTTTGCATACCTCGTTTGACGGCCGGAGCCCTTGTAGGCCGGGCTGCCGAACAGGAGGTCCGCCCCCGTGCTTTCGGGGATGTCGAGCACACCCGCAGAGAGGCGGGAGGGATCCTGGAAGAAGAAGGGGACGGCGGTCTCCGGCCAGACAATGAGATCGGGGTTTTGCCTCGCCGCCCGAAGGCTCAGGCGCCGGTAGGTCTGGAGGGTCTTTTCCTGGTGCTCCGGCAGCCACTTTTGGGACTGATCAATGTTTCCCTGCACGATCGCCGTTCGGACCGGCTCGGAAAAGGGGGCTCCGCCGGCCGGTTCCCGGGTCTTCAGATGGCCGTAGACAAGTGTGAGGGAGAGGAGAATCGCCACGACGGCGCCTTCGACCACGACGGTGCGGTTCTTGCGCATGCGAGGGTCGAAGACGAGGTGGAAAACCAGGAGGTTCGCCGCCGCCACCAGGAAGCCGACCCCATATACGCCGGCCAGATCGCTGATCTGGATCAGCTGAATGCGGGCGGCCTGGGAGTGGCCCAGGAAGCACCAGGGAAGCCCTGTCAGGAGCCGGCCCCGAAGATACTCCAGCCCGATCCATGCCCCGGCGGAGAGCAGCAGCCTGAACCGCGAGTCTCGAAGAAAAGGGTAAAGGAGCC
>JAIPEI010000190.1 GCA_021737245.1 Deltaproteobacteria bacterium
TGCGCTCCGCATAGAGCTCCTCCAGAAGGCGGCTGTTGAACGAGTCGAGAACGGTCCGGGTGTACGCGATCCGCATGGAGGCCATGTTGCTCATGCTGCCGTCCGCCAGGATCTGAACCGATGCCGTCTTTTTGCTGCGAATCCTCTCGGAGAAATCCGGCGGAATCTTGATCCCCAGATCCGCTTCCTGGGCGAGCAGGATGCGTTCGAGCGCTTTCGGGTCATCGACCCGGTGCGTGATGCGAAAGGTTCGATTCGCGTCCAGGCTGTCCGACAGCCTGCGGCTCTCCGAAGTCCGGCAATGGTCCATCCAGGCGACCCGCACGTCCCGCACGTCCGTGGACACCACGTACCCGAACACGAGCAGCTGGATCAGGGGGGCGATGATCAGGAGGGGCCGATTCTTCCGGTCCCTGAACAGCTGGATGAACTCCTTTCGCACGAGCTCTCGAACGCGAACCGGGCTCATGTCACATGCCCTCCCGCCTGAACATGGCAAAGGTGAGCAGCACCAGGACCCCGAACATGATCAGGAGCACCACAAAGCTGGGCCAGAGCCGGTCCAGCCCCAGATTGCGAAGGTACAGCCCGTTCAGAATGTCAATGTAGTAGGTCGCCGGTACGACCCGTGTCACCATCTGGAGAAACCGCGGCATGTTCTCCACGGGGAACACGAAGTTCGACAACAGCAGGGAGGGCAGATAGGTGATCAGGATCGCCAGCTGATTGGCCACCAGCTGACTCTTGGTTCCCACGGAAATCAGCAGGCCCAGGCTCAGGGCCACGGCCAGGTAGACTCCCGAGCCCAGCACCATCAGCCAGAAGCTCGACTTCATGACCACGCCGAAGAGGAGCTGGCCCATGAGCATGGCCACCAGCACATCCACGGCCCCGATCAGGAAGTAGGGGATCGCCTTGCCCAGGATGAACTCGCCCGCCGTGACGGGGAGGGTCCGGATGGTCTCCATGGTCCCGTTTTCATACTCCCGCGCCACCACCAGGGAGGTGAGGATGGCGCCGGCGATCATGATGATGATGGCGATGATGCCCGGGATGATGAAGTTGCGGCTCTCCAGATCCTCGTTGAACCAGACGCGGATCCTGCCTTCCACCGGAACGCGGACAGCCTCACGGCCCCTGCTGTTGAGGAACTCCAGCAGGAGCTCCCGGTTCTCCCGCTCCACAAACGCAAGGATGTAGCTCCGGGCCAGTCCCGCCTGGTTCGGGTCGCTCCCGTCCAGCAGGAACTGGAGGGGGCTCGCCCGGTCCGCCTGAAGTCGTCCCGTCCACCCGGGCGGAATGATCAGGGCCGCGGCGGCCCCTCCCTCGTCGAGGCGGTCGGCCGCCTCGCGGGTATTGGGCAGCCGGGCCGCCACGTCGAAGTAAATGGTGGCGTCCAGTCGCTCCACCAGGCCTCTGCTCGTCTCGGTGCGGTCGTGATCCACGACCACCACCTGAATGTGCTCCACGTCCAGGCTCAGCGCGTATCCAAAGAGCAGGATCAGGACGAGCGGAATCACAAAGGCGAGAAAGAGGCTCCTGACATCCCGCATCAGGTGGTAGAGCTCCTTCCGCGCCACGGCCCGGATGCGGACGGGGTTCATCATGGCCGAACACCCGGATCCTCTTCGCGCGCCATGAGCCGAATGAACACGTCGTTGAGATCGGCGTCCGGACGATCCGGAAACTGCTCCCGTACGATGGCCTCGGGGCGGCCCATGGCCACGATCCGCCCCTCGTTGATCATCACCACACGATCGCAGTGACCCGCCTCATCCATGTAATGCGTGGTCACGAAGACCGTCACCCCCTCCTCCGCCAGCTCCTCGATGAAGGACCAGAACTGTCTGCGCGTGATGGGATCCACCCCCGAGGTGGGTTCGTCCAGGAACAGGATCTCCGGACGGTGAAGAAGCGAGCACCCCAATGCCAGCCTCTGCCGCCAGCCGGGCGGGAGATCGCGGGTCAGCCGGTTGCGGGCATCCTCCAGCCGGGCCGTCTCCAGAGCCCGGCGGATCCGCTCGTCCCACTGTTTTCGCGGCACATCGTAGATGCCCAGGTAGAAACGGAGGTTCTCGAAAGGGGTCAGGTCCTCGTACAGGGAAAACCGCTGGGACATGTACCCGACGGTCCGCCGGATCTGCTCGGACTCCGTGTACACGTCGTGGCCGGCCACCCGGCCGGTCCCCGATGTAGGGGGAATGATGCCGCACAGCATGCGGATGGTGGTTGATTTTCCCGCACCGTTGGGTCCGAGAAAACCGAAGATCTCACCGCGCCCGAGCGAGAAGGAGACCCGGTCCACGGCCGTGAAACGCCCGAAGCGCTTCACCAGATCCTTCACCATCACGGCCTCGCCGCGCGCGCTCACGAGTCCATCCCGCCGTCCGCTTCCTGAATCCGGGCGATCATGGCCTCCTCCAGGGACGGGCGGCCTCCACGGATCGCATCCGGCGTACCCTGCCCGATCACCCGGGACAAATGCATCAGGGCCAGCCGGTCGCAGAGCTCGCCCTCCTCCAGGTAGGCGGTGGAGACCACGATGGTCATGCCGTCCTCCCGCATGTCCGCCAGGATGTCCCAGAACTCCCGCCGGCTCACCGGATCCACGCCGTTCGTGGGCTCGTCGAGGACCAGCAGCTTCGGATGGTGCACCAGCACGCACGCCAGGGCGAGCTTCTGCTTCATTCCACCGGAGAGATCCCGGGCGAGCCGCCCCTTGAAGGGGGTCAGGTTGGAGAATCCCAGGTACCGCTCCTTGCGCTCCCGCCGCTCCCGCCCGAACACGCTGAACACGTCCAGAAAGAAATCGATGTTCTCCTCCACCGTGAGGTCCAGGTAGAGGCCGAAGCGCTGGGGCATGTATCCGATCAGCGGCTTGACCCGCTCGCGGTCCCGCACCGTGTCCAGCCCGCCCACCCGGATGGTTCCGCCGGAAGGCGCCAGGGTCGTGGCCAGCATGCGGAGAAGCGTGGATTTTCCGGCCCCGTCCGAGCCCACGAGGCCCAGGATCCCGCCGGCCTGAAACTGCAGGCTCACCTCGGACACGGCATGAATGGACCCGAACCAGCGGGACACGGCCTCCAGCTCGACGAATGCGGGGGTCCGAATATTCATGGGGCGGCGGGTACCTCGGCGGCGGCAGAGAGCACGGTTCAGCGAAGCCAGGCGTCGGCGGGCATGCCCGGCTTGAGCTCACGCTCCGGGTTGGGGATCGACACCTCGACCAGGTAGACGAGCTTGACGCGCTCCTTTTGCGTCTGGATGAACTTGGGGGTGAACTCCGCCTCGCTCGAGATGAAGGTCACCTTCCCCGGGTACACCTTGACCGGGAAGGTATCCACCTTCACGTCCACGTCCTGGCCGGGCTTCACCATGCCGATCTCGGTCTCGTTTACGAAGATCACGAGATCCACCCTGGAGAGGTCGGTCAGGGAGAGGACCTCGCGGGAAGGGATGACCACCTCTCCGGGCTCCACGCTCCGGACGGTGATGGTGCCGTCGAACGGGGCGAACAGGCGGGTGTAGCCGAGCTGGACCTCGGCCAGGGCCAGGGCGGCGCGCGCCTCGTCCACGCGCGCCCGGGCCGTCTCGATCTCCCGTTCGGTCACCTGAATCCTCTGGAGGTTGCCGCGGGCCAGGGCCAGCACGGCACGGCCCTCGGCGAGCCGGGCCCGGGCCGTCTCGATCTCTTCCGCTCGAAATCCCTCCCTCAGAAGGGCATGCTGCTCGCGGGCCCGCTCCCAGGCCCGGAGCGCGTTTTCGTACTGGAGGACGACCCGGTCCCGCTCCTCCTCGGAGACACTGCCCTCCCGATACAGCCTTTCGTATCGGTCCCTGTTCTTTCGGGCCTTGTCCAGGGTCTCCCGGGCCGAGGCCAGGGCGAGCCTGGCCTGCTCCACATCCTGGGGCCGGTATCCCTTCTCCAGCTCACGCACCCTCGCCTTCAGCGCCTCCACGCCCGCCTGCGCCCGGTCCACCTCATCCGGCAGGGTGGCGCGGTGGACCTCCAGCAGGGCGGCCAGCCTCGCAATCTCCCGCTCGGCCGTGACGAGCCGGGCCTCGGCCATGTCGCGGCGCGCCTCGAGCTCGCTGCGGTCGAGCTCCGCCAGGAGCCTGCCTTCGGTCACGTCTTCCCCCTCGTCCACCAGCACGCGCCGCACCCGCCCGCTCGTCTGAAAGGCGAGCTCGGCCCGGGTGGCCTCGATGGTCCCGGAGTAGTAGGGCTCCTGCTCCCGAACCCGGCGCTGGCCCAGATAAACGGCGGCGCCGGCACCGATGAGAAGCAGCAGGAACAGGATGAGAAGGATACGTTTCTTCAAGCCTTGCCTCCGGTCGGACCTTTTATAGCACCGGTCTCGCGCCTTCACAAGATCTTCCATCCCCATGCCTGCCCCGATCACAAAGAGGCGCAGGAAAAGCTCGAAACAATGCAAAGAGCGAAGGAGAACGGCGGATCCGCGATGAGTACGAACGGTTACTGTCGGCAGTGTTTGACAAGCCCGGTGATTTCTTCTACTAAGGTACAAACGACACTCGGATGAAAGGACGCCGTTCGCGCATGAAGCTCGGCATCATCGGCCTGCCCCAGGCGGGCAAATCCACCGTGTTCGAGGCCCTGACCGGCGCCAGGGGCGAGAGCCAGCAGCAGAAGTCCGGCCGCTCGGACCACCGAATCGGGACCGTGCGCGTGGCCGATCCTCGCGTGGACCATCTCTCGGAGCTCTACAAGCCGAAGAAGACGACCTATGCCCAGGTCGAGTATCTGCTTCCGTCGGACACGGGCGGCGCATCCACGGGCAAGTCCGAGAACGCCCTCTGGAACCAGGTCCGCCCCTGCGATGCGCTCATCCAGGTGGTGCGGAACTTCCACGGCACCCTTGGAGCCCCTTCGCCCGAGGCCGATATTCGAGCCCTGGAGGAGGAGATGATCATCAGCGACCTGGCGGTCGTGGAAAAGAAGATGGAGCGCATGGCCCTCGACGCCAAACGGGGCAAGAAAGACGAGGAGGGCATGCAGGAGCTCATGGAGGCCTGCCGCACCCTTCTGGAGGAGAACCGCCCCCTGCGCTCGGACCCGGGACTGGCCTCCTCACCCGGGCTCCGGGGTTTCACGTTTCTCTCGGCCAAGCCCCGGCTCCTGATCGTCAACAACGACGACGAGAACGAAGAGCCGCCTTCCTGGTCTTCCCTCCCGGAGCACGTCGAGGTGATCGTGGTCAGAGGGAGCCTCGAGAAGGAGATCGCGCTTCTCTCTCCCGAGGAGGCCGAGGAGTTCATGGCCGCCTACCACATCCGGACCTCCGCGCTGGACCGCGTCATCCGCAGCTCGTACGAGATCCTCGAGCTGATCTCTTTTTTTACGGTGGGCGAGGACGAGGTCAAGGCCTGGACCATTCCCAAAGGCACCACCGCCCTGGACGCGGCCGGCGTGATCCACTCGGACATCCAGCAGGGGTTCATTCGGGCCGAGGTGATCTCCTTCGAGGAGCTGGTGCGTCTGGGCAGCCTGCAGGAAGCCAAGAAGGCCGGCCAGGTTCGGCTCGAGGGCAAAGAGCACGTAATCGAGGACGGGGACATCGTGCACTTCCGCTTCAATGTGTAGGGCTCGGAGGCCCAGAGAAAAGAGGGAAGAGGAAAGAGGAAAGGAAAACCCGATCGCGGTTTTCATCTACTTTTGTGGTTGAGGCGGGGAAAGGAATGGAATCATGACGGTTAGACCTATACGCGTGGGCATCATTGGTGCGGGAGGCTACGGCGGGTGCGGGGCCGTGGAGATCCTGAGCCGTCACCCGGAGGCCGAGATCGCCGTGCTGATCGACACGCAGGACGTGGGCGCGCGCATCAGCGACCTCTACCCCCATCTGCACGGGTTCTGCGACCGGACCATTCTGGCGCCGGACGACCCGGACCGGCCCGACGACCTCGACGTGGTCTTCTTCGCCACGCCGGACGGCGTCGGCCAGGGCGAAGCCGGGGCCTGGCTCGAGCGGGGCGTCAAGGTCGTCGACTACAGCGGCGACTTTCGCTTCGACTCGCCGGCCGTTTACAGCGGGTACGCCTCCCGCATCGGCAGGAAAGGGGAGCACGCCGCCCCCCGGCTCCTGGAGGAGGCCGTCTACGGCCTGGCCGAGCTTCACCGGGAAGAGATCGCTGCGGCGCGCGTGGTGGGGAATCCCGGGTGCTTTGCGGTGAGCTGCATCCTGGGACTGGCTCCGGCCGTCAAGACCGGGCTCGTGGACCCGGGCTCCATCATCTGCGACGCCAAGACCGGCGTCTCAGGCGCGGGCAAGAAGCCCGCTCCCACGTTCCACTTCCCGGCACGCTACGAAGCCATGAACGCCTACAAGGTGTCCGGCCACCAGCACGTATACGAGATCGAACGGGAGCTGGGGCTTCTGGCCGGGAAGGAGATCGCCCTGACCTTCACCCCCCACGTCGTTCCCCTCTGCCGGGGGATCCTTTCCACGCTCTACGCGCGGCTCGCACCGGGCAGGGATCTCGCCGCCGCCGAGGAAGCCTATCGTGACTTCTACCGGGACGAAACCTTCGTCCGCGTCTTCGGGCCCGGAGCGGCCCTCACCTCCACCCACGTTCGTGGAAGCAACTTCTGCAACATCTCCGTGAATGCGGACGAGCGCACGGGCCGGCTGATCGTGGTGAGCATGATCGACAACCTGGTCAAGGGCCAGGCCGGAAGCGCGGTCCAGAACATGAACATCATGTTCGGCCTCGAGGAAACGCTCGGGCTGTCCCAGCCGGGACAGTATCCTTGAGCCCCGGCCGTTTCGCCTCGCCCCCGGTCCCGGAGGCCGGTCCCCGCCTTGGCCGGCCGCGAGAGGGGGTTTGATGCCCGTCCATTCTTCCAAGATCAAGGAGTCCAAGGGATGACGCGGAGGCGTACGGTGTTGTACGCCGCACAAGGGATCAAGGAGGGGATCAGCGCGGCCGGAAACCCCTACTTGATGCAGACCTTCCGGACCTGCACCAAGTCGGTCTGACCC
>JAIPEI010000191.1 GCA_021737245.1 Deltaproteobacteria bacterium
CCTGAAAAACACGGGGTGACGTCCCTCGCGTACACCGGGCACGCCGTCATCCTTCGGCGCGGGCCGCCTTGAGGAAGGCTCCGGACCGGAGGGGCTCACCCTGCTTCGTCTGCAAAGCCATGCTTCCGGGCCGCGGGGAGACGGGGTGCTCGCGGCGGAAGCGCCGCGTGTGGCCGACGTTGAACAAAAAAGGGGCGTCGCCTCATCGGGAGACGAGACGCCCCTTGGAAAATCGGCGATGAAAAGAAAGGCTACGCCTTTACAACATTCGCCGCAGCAGGCCCCTTCTGGCCTTGCTCGATATCAAAGGTTACCCGCTCACCCTCGATGAGCGTTTTGAATCCGTCTTCCTGAATGGCTGAAAAATGGACGAATACGTCGCCTCCATCGTCGCTCTCGATGAAGCCATACCCCTTCTTCTCATTGAACCACTTCACTACGCCGCTTGCCAACTTCTTCACTCCTTTAGAAATATGAATCTGGAGGCCCTGAAATCCAGACAGGGCGGTGGAAACCTGCGCCGGCGATCTCCAGTGACCGAAAGAAACCGTTTCGGCGGTGGAAGCGCTTGCGCAGTCCGAACTATAAGGCATTTCCAAAAAAATTCAAGAAGAAAATTGCATTTGAATTCGGTTGACAAGTATTCGGCACACTGACTATAAAATAAGCTTCAAATCGGAGGCCCGGCCTTCCGGGGCACATGCGCCTCACATATCGGAAGATGCCGGTCTTCCCGCCGGTGCCCATCTGGAAACGATTTTCGAGCACTGGCGCGTTTCCCGCTCAGAACACGGGAACCCGCGCCGCAGTCGTGGAACGAGGGCTTATCGCCCCGCTACTCCTCCCCAATGACAGGATGCACCGGATTCCGGCTTTGATGAAGAGGTGCCGATGGAAGGGCCTGTCCGGTACGGGACTGTCTCCGCCGGGCGCTGGAAGCAACCACCCGGTCCGGAAAGGCTGCTCGATTCGGCGGACCCTGCCTCGGCTGGCGGGGCATGTCTTCAACCCATTGCAGCGTCGTCACAGGATAAGGAACGGACAAACGCCTTCGCAGGGAGCGCCGCCAAGGGCCTGTGCGGGGAGATCCGTGAGCCGCCGTTCCGGACGACGAGCAGGAGGAACCATGAAAAGAATCGCTGTATTGAGCATGGCATTGGCATTGGTGCTGTCTTTCGGGACGATCGCCGGGGCCAAGACCCTGAAGCTCGCCCTGGATGCGGACCCGAAAACCATGGACATCCAGGAGCAGCTGTCGGGCGGCATGCTCCAGTTCTCCCACTGGGTCTTTGATCCGCTGGTACGCTACCGCCAGGACATGAGCTTCGAGCCCCGCCTCGCGGAGAGATGGGAACGGATCGACGACCTGACCATGCGTTTTCACCTGAGAAAAGGCGTCACCTTTCACAGGACCGGCAACCCGTTCACCGCCGCGGACGTGAAGTTCACCATGGAGCGCTTTCTCAAGAGCGCGGACTTCAAGGGCCTGTTCGAGCCGTTCTCGGAGACCGTGATCGTGGACGACCACACCGTGGACATCAAGACCAAGAAGCCCTACCCGCTGATGCTGAACATGATGACCTACGTGTTCCCGCTGGACAGCAAGTTCTACACGGGCACGGACGAGGAGGGCCAGCCCAAAGACGCCGTGGTCAAGGTAGGGCACTCCTTCGCCAAGAAGGCCCTGCCCAGCGGCACCGGCGCCTACCAGTGCACCTTCCGGGAGCACGGCGTCAAGATGGTTCTGGAAAGAAACGAGGACTACTGGGACCGGGACTCACCGGGCAACGTGGACGAGATCGTCCTCACGCCTATCAAGGAGGAGGCCACCCGCGTGGCGGCCCTGCTCTCCGGTGACGTGGACTTTATAACGCCGGTTCCCCCGCAGGACTTCGGGCGGATCGAGAACGATCCCAAAGTGGACCTCATCACCTATACGGGCGGCCGGATCATCACCGTCCAGATGAATCAGAAGCGGCTGGAGCCTCTCAAGGACGTGCGCGTCCGGCAGGCCATCGTCCACGCCGTGAACAACGTGGGCATCAGCGAGAAGATCATGAAGGGGACCGCCACGCCGGCCGGCCAGATGAGCCCCGCGGGCTACTACGGCCACAAGGAGAGCCTGGTCCCCCGCTACGATCTAGACAAGGCCAAGAAGCTCATGAAGGAGGCGGGTTACCCCGAAGGCTTCTCCGCCACCATGATCGCTCCGAACAACCGGTACGTGAACGATGAAAAGATCGCAGAGGCGTTCGTGGCCATGGTCTCCAAGATCGGAATCAAGGTCAACCTCAAGACCATGCCCAAGGCCCAGTACTGGGACGAGTTCGACCGCCAGCCCGCCGACTTTCAGCTGATCGGCTGGCACTCGGACACCGAGGACTCGGGGAACTTCTACGAGTTCCTGCTGATGTGCCCCAACCAGGAGACCGGCTACGGCCAGTACAACAGTGGGAACTACTGCAACCCGGCCGTGGACGAGCTGACCCTGGCCTGCCAGAGCGAGACCGACCTCGAGAAGCGGGCGAAGATGCTGCAGGAGATCGAGCAGATCATCTACGACGATGCAGCCTACGTCCCCTTTCACTGGCAGAACCACTCGTACGGGGTGAGGAAGGGCGTCAAGGCCCAGCCCATCGTCAACTCTCAGAACTTCCCGTACCTGGGGGACCTGGTGATCGAGTAGCCGGGATCATCTGTTTCAAACACTGAACGAGGCGATGGGGCAGATGGGGGCCTTTCGAAAGGCCCCCTGATCTGCCCCATCCCTTTGTTCGGCCGACCCTCTCGAGCGATCGCGCCGGCCCCTATGGCGGAGGCGACGGTCGGGCTCGAACACACACGAGACGGCAGGCCATGTTCGCATTCATCGTCCGGCGCGTTATTCAGTCCATCATCGTCATGCTGGTGATCAGCTTTATCGGCTTTTCCGTCCAGCACAACATCGGCGATCCGGTGCGGGACATGGTGGGCATCCGCGTCTCCGTGGCGGAGCGGGAAGCCCTCCGGGACAAGCTGGGACTGAACGACCCCTTCCTGACCCAGTACTTCCGATTCGTCCGGAACGCCCTGCACGGGGACCTGGGCACCTCCTACTTCCACAGCAAGCCCGCCCTGGACGTCATTCTGTCCAAGGCGCCGGCCACCCTGGAGCTGGTCTTCGGCTCGTCCGTGATCATTCTCGTGTTCACCTTTCCGGTGGGAATCTACTCGGCCCTCAGACCCCGGAGCTGGTTCTCCCGCTTCGTCATGGGGGCGAGCACCGTGGGGGTGGCGGTGCCGGTCTTTCTCACAGCCATCGCCCTGATCTACGTCTTCGGGGTGGAGCTGAACTGGCTTCCGGCATACGGCCGGGGAGAGACCGTGAACGTGTACGGGTGGGAGAGCGGCCTCCTCACCATGGACGGGATCCGGCACCTCATCCTGCCCAGCATCTCCCTCTCCTCCATCATGCTGCCCCTCTACATCCGCTTGATCCGCTCCGAGATGATGGAGGTCCTCGAGACCGATTACATCAAGTACGCCTGGGCCAAGGGCCTCCACCGCAAGCGCATCTGGCTCGTGCACGCCTTCAAAAACACGCTGCTCCCGGTGGTGACGGTGTTCGGCGTGGAGATCGGCATCCTCTTCGCCTTCACGCTGCTGACCGAGACGGTATTCCAGTGGCAGGGCATGGGCTTCATGTTCCTCGAAGCGGTGGAGCGCTCGGACACGGCGCTCCTCGTGGCCTACCTGGTGGTGGTGGGCGCCATGTTCGTGGTCATCAACACCCTCGTGGACATCGTGTACGGCTTCATCAATCCCATGGTCAGGGTGACCGGAGTGAAATGAACACCTGGAAACGCTTCAAAGACTCCTACTTTTTCTACAGCTTCAAGCGGGACCCCCTGGCCATCGTGAGCTCCGCCGTGTTCTTCTTTCTGGTGGCCGTCGCCTTCCTGGCGCCCGTGGTGGCGCCCCACGACCCTTACGACACCGCCACCATCGACATCCTGGACGCGGAGATCCCCCCCTCCTGGATGGAGGGCGGCGAGGAGGAGTTCTGGCTGGGTACCGACATCCAGGGCCGGGACCTTTTCAGCACCATGCTCTACGGCCTGCGCACCTCGGTCATCATCGGGCTGGGGGCCGTGATCTTCCAGGCCGTGGTGGGCATCTTCGTGGGCCTCATCTCCGGCTATCTCGGGGGCAAGATCGACTCGTTTCTCATGCGGGTGGCCGACATCCAGTTCTCCATCCCGTACCTGATCGTGGCCATCATCGCGAGCGCCGTCTTCCAGCTGGCTTTCGGCGTGGGCCGCTTCGAGGAGCTGGCCATGCCGCTTCTCATCCTCATCATCGGCATGTCCGAGTGGCCCAAGTACGCCAGGACGGTCCGGGCCTCGGTGCTGGGCGAGCGCAAGAAGGAGTACGTGGAGGCCGCCCGCGTGATCGGCCTCAACCGCCGTCTGATCATGTTCCGCCACATCCTCCCCAACACCATGACCCCGGTGCTGGTCATCTCCACCATCCAGGTGGCCCAGGCCGTGATGAGCGAGGCGGCCCTCTCCTTCCTGGGGCTGGGCATGCCCATCACCAAGCCCTCGCTGGGCTCGCTCATCAACGCCGGCTTCGAGTACGTCTTCAGCGGCTCCTGGTGGATCACCTTTTTCCCCGGCCTCCTCCTCGTCACCTTCACCCTGGTGATCATCCTCTTCGGGGACTGGATGCGGGACGTGCTCAACCCGAAGCTCTACAAAGGCTGACCATGGCGCACCTGCTGGAAGTCAACGATCTCGAGGTCAACTTCGCGCTGCGATGGGGCGACCTCACCGCCATCGACGGCGTCAGCTTCACCCTGGACAAGGGGGAGAAGCTGGGGCTGGTGGGGGAGAGCGGGGCGGGAAAGTCCGTGACCGGGTTCTCCATCATCAACCTGATCAGCAAGCCCGGCTACATCTCCGGCGGGAGCATCATCTTCGAGGGAAGGGACCTGAGCCGGCTCCGCCGGGAGGAGATGCGCCGGATCCGGGGCGACCGGATCAGCATGATCTTCCAGGACCCCATGATGACCCTGAACCCCGTCTTCACCATCGGCACCCAGATGGCGGAGACCGTGCTCGCCCACCGGAACGTCTCCAGGCACGACGCCCTGGACCTAGCCCTGGACAAGCTCGAGAAGGTGTACATCCCCTCCCCGGAGAAACGGCTGACCCAGTACCCCCACGAGATGTCCGGCGGCATGCGCCAGCGGATCGTCGTGGCCATCGCGCTCCTCACCGATCCGGCCCTCATCATCGCCGACGAGCCCACCACCGCCCTGGACGTCACCATTCAGGCCGGGATCATGGACCTCCTCCAGGAGCTCTGCGACGCCGAGAACATGGGGCTCATCCTGATCACCCACGATCTGGCCGTGGTGAGCCAGGTCACCGAGAAGATCGCCGTCATGTACGCCGGCCGCATCATCGAGATGGGCCCGACCGAGGAGATCGTGAACCGCCCCAGGCACCCTTACACCAAGGGGTTGATCAACTCCCTCCCCTGGGGGCGCAAGGCCGCGGACCGGCTGACACAGATCCCGGGTATGATGCCCACGCTCACGGACATTCCCCCGGGCTGCGCGTTTCACCCCCGCTGCACCGTCAGCGAAGCGCACTGCCTGGAGAAGCGCCCCGATCTCCAGCCCGACCGGGCCAGGGATCACGTCGTGGCCTGCCACAACCTGGGCATGTTGAAAGGGTAGGAGAAACAAGTGTATGTGTAGGTGTATGTGTTGGTGTAATCGGCATTGACCGGAAGGCGACCTCTCTACCATGGAAGACAACACGCCACTGCTCACCATCGAGAACCTGGTCAAGCACTTCGACATCTCCGGAGGCCTGCTCGACCAGATCTCCTTCGAGAACCGCCGCCTCGTGAGAAAGCGAACGGTGGTCAAGGCCGTCAACAACGTCAGCTTCGAGATTCAGGCCGGAGAGACGCTGAGCGTGGTGGGCGAAAGCGGCTGCGGCAAGTCCACCCTGGCCCGCACCGTCCTGGGGCTCTACCCCCCCAACGAAGGAAGGGTGCTCTACCAGGGGACCCGGATCGACAACCTCTCCGCACAGGAGATGCTGCCCTTCCGGGCCAAGATGCAGATGATCTTCCAGGACCCCTACGCCTCCCTCAACCCCCGCATGACCGTGGCCCGGATCCTCGAGGAGCCCGTGGTGTTCCACAAGAAGGTGAGAACGGCCGCAGATGTGCGGGACAAGGTGGCCCAGGTGATGGAGCAGGTGGGCGTGGACCCCAAGTGGTCCGACCGCTACCCCCACGAGTTCTCCGGAGGCCAGCGCCAGCGGATCAGCATCGCCCGCGCCCTCATGGTGGATCCGGACTTCATCGTGGCGGACGAGCCGGTCTCCGCCCTGGACGTCTCCATCCAGGCCCAGATCCTCAACCTCATGATGGACGCCCAGGAGGAGTTCGGCCTCACCTACATGTTCATCACCCACGACCTCTCCGTGGTGGAGCACATCAGCACCCGCGTCGCCGTGATGTACCTCGGCACGGTCTGCGAGCTGGCCCCGGTGGACGAGCTCTTCGACAGCCCCCGCCACCCCTACACCAAGGCCCTCCTGAGCGCCATCCCCCGCCTCGGCGAGACCAAGCCCAAGCACATCAAGCTCAAGGGCGAGGTGGTCACCCCCATCAACCTCCCCTCCGGATGCGTCTTCCACCGCCGCTGCCACTATGCGAACGACCGCTGCAGCCGGGAAATCCCCCTCCTCCGAACCCTCGACTCCGGCGCCTACGTGGCCTGCCACGGCGTGGAGGAAGGCCGGATCTCCTGACCCGGAACTCATCCTCCGCCCCTCTGCACGCCCCTTCCCCTTCGTACCTTACTCATGAAATCCTGTCATAAAAAACAAGAAGTTTTTTTACACCGAGGCTGCAGGCGGCGGGGGCCGGGGCCAGGGCCAGGGTTTTCCGGAGCGGACATCAGCGCGAGGCCTTCG
>JAIPEI010000192.1 GCA_021737245.1 Deltaproteobacteria bacterium
AGAAAAACCTCGGGATCAGGATGGACATGGCCCCCCTCGTCCTGGGCGTGGGCCCGGGCTTTTGCGCAGGGAGGGACGTCCACATGGTGGTGGAATCGAAGCGGGGCCACAACCTGGGCCGGGTGTTGACCCATGGTGAGGCCGCCCCCGACACGGGCGTTCCGGGCGTCATCGGGGGATATGCTTCCGAGCGGGTCCTCCGGGCGCCGGCCGACGGTGTGTTCGACGCCAGGGTCGAGCTGGGGGCCGTGGTCTCCGCCGGGCAGGAGGTGGCCGTAGTGAACGGCGTTTCCCTGCGTGCGGAGATCGACGGGATCGTGCGGGGGCTCATCCGGCCCGAAAGCCCGGTTTCCAGGGGCATGAAGGTCGGGGATGTGGACCCGAGGGGGGACCGCTCCTACCTGGACACCGTTTCGGACAAGGGCCTGGCCGTTGCCGGCGGGGTCCTGGAAGCCATCTGCAGGGTTTTCAACCGCTGAAGCCGGCACCCGATCCGGGTGTTGGGGGGGCGGGTCGCACCGGTGGTTCAGTTGCGATCCCTTCCGTAGAACTTTCCGCCCCTGAACTTTCCCTTGATCCGGCTTCCTTGGGGGCGGATGAGAACGCCCTCTCCGACAGGCACGCCGTTCTCGAAGCGGGCCTCGTACTTCTTGCCGTCGGGAAAGGTCATCACCCCCTCGCCCTGGATCCGGTTGTCCTGGAACGCCCCTTCGTAGGTACGCCCGTCCGGGTTCGTGAACCTGCCCTGTCCCTGAAAGGCCCCGTTCTCGAACTCCCCCACGTAGGTGCTTCCGTCCGGAAAGACCCGGGTGCCTTTTCCTTCGATGTGATCGTCCCGGAACTCCCCTTCGTACCGCCCGCCGTCAGAAAACGTGTACACCCCGTAGCCTTGAAAGGCTCCCTCCTCGAACCGCCCCTCGTAGCGGGTCCCGTTCGGGTAGGTCAGGGTCCCCTGTCCGTGGTAGCGTCCGTCCTTGAACCCGCCGGCGTAGGTCGTGCCGCCCGGGAGGTTCAAGGTGCCCGTGCCGTTCTCGCAGTCCCCTTTCACGCACTCGGCCCCCGCTGCCGCGGGCAGGAGAAAGATCAGTGCGAAAAGGACGACCGTTGCTCGAATGGGAATGGCCATGAAGCCCTCCATCTGAGTTTGAGGTTGGCTGGTGACTCACTCCTGTGCATTATACCCTGAACGGTGGCCGTAGAAAACCGTCATCAAAGGCCCGGCCGGCCCGGCGGGGCCGCTCCCGTTTCTCGTCGTACAGACGCCGGGCCCGGGCCGGGCGGTTTCTTTGCTTTTGACACCCGGGGCCCTTTTCCCTATACTTTGCATCGTCACCCCTTTCGAGGATTGCCGATCCGGAAGCCGCGGCCGGATGTTTGTGCCCGGAGGCTTCTTCATCCGGAGTCGCCCTGAAACCCCTGCGTGTCGGACAACCTGCAAGCGGCGAGATGAGACAGATGAAGGAAAGAGGACACCGGGAACGGCCGTTATGGGTGCCTGCCGTTCTCCTCCTTCTCACCCTCTCCTGTGCCGGCTCACCCTCGGAAGATCCGGACCGGCAACCGGCCCTCCAGGACCTCCTGGCCGAGCCCGGTGCCAAGATCGCCGTCATCCTTCCCTTCGATACCCCACCGGATGAGCCCGAGATCGGGCCCCTGGTCCGCACGGCCTTTTACAGCCACTTCAGTCCCAGGAACTACCTGGACATCGAGCCGAGCCGTGTGGATCGACTCCTGGATCGGCGGGACGACGAAACGGAGGAGGGGTGGAGGCATCTCTCCCCGGTCGAGCTGGGTGCGCTCTTCCGGTCTGATTTTGTGATCTACGGCAGGGTCCTGAACTTCGACCGCACCTTTCTCGGGATCTACTCCCAGATCGTCCTCACGGTGGGGCTTGAGATGGTTTCCTGCCGAACCGGGGAAGGGGTCTGGCGGAAGACCCTGACGAAGCGCTCCCACGACGGCGGGCTTCCGTTCAGCCTGTTCGAGGTCATTCCGGCCGCTCTCCGGTCGAGCCTTCATATGACCCACGAGCGAACCGTTGGGCTCGTGGACCGGGTAAGCCGGGAGCTCGCCGCGGAGATCCCGGAACCGGCCGATCCCCGGGCGTTTCCATCCTGCTTCGATCTCCAGGTGGCCTCGTTTCTCGATCCAGTCAAGGCGGAGCTCACGGTGCGCCGGTTTGAGAGAGACAGCAGGAATGGCCGGATCGAGCCGATTTCGCTGAACGGCCGGGTTTACCATCGGGTCCTTCTGGGTCCCTATCCAACGGCCGCAGAGGCGGAGGAAGCCAGAAGGCGCATCACGGCGGAGACGGCGTTTCAACCCATCGTCATTCACCGCGACGAATGAGCGGGCTCCTGAAGGGGGCGACGGATCTCCTCGAGGGGATCCTCGGTCGTATAGAGAAGCATGAATTGACGGTCGAGACGCTCCACCAGCCTTCTGCGGCCGGCGTCCTCCAGGGCCTTGATGCGGATGAAGACGTGGCGAAACCCCGGGTCCGCCGTGTCCGTCATGCTGAGGATGCTCACGATGTGCCCCTGCTCCTCCCGGATGACGTCGGCCACCTGCTTGATGGAGCCGGGGCTGTCCTCGAGATTGAACGCAAACTGCACACCGCCCTGGTAGATCCCGGTGATGGCGATGAGGACCTTGAAGACGTCACCCTGGCTGATGATCCCGACCAGCGCTCCTTCGCCGGTGACCACGGGCATGGCCGTGATGCGGTTTTTCAGCATGATGGCGGCGGCCAGCTCCATGGTCTGATCGGGGCGGATGGTGATGGGGTCGGACTGCATGACGTCCCGGGCCTTGACCTCGGAGAGAAGGTAGTAGAGTTCCTGGGCGCTCAGGCCGGTGGACCGCGACGGGAGGGCCTCCCGCACATCACGGGCCAGAATCAAACCCGCCAGCGCTCCTTCACGCATGACCGGCAGGTGGCGTATCCGGTGATCCTCCAGGATCTTGGACACACGAACGATGGGCGTGTCCTCGTCTACGGCCACGAGGTTCGTGGACATCCAGTTCTGCACCTGCATGAAATCCTCCATTGTATTCACACGGCCGGGGCCCGGCGGGACCCGGAAAACCGCCCGCATGATCAGGAGTATGACAGAGGCGGAAATGAATGGCAATCGCCGGGCTGCGATCGGCATTTCAATCCCCGTTCATTTTGAGAGTTGACAGGCCGACTGCTTTCTCTATACTCTACCGCATTCATCAATATAGTCCCATCCATCCCGCCTGATCGTTCCACGGGGAAGGCCGACGCCACCCGGTTCACTCAACGGCTCCTTCCACATCAGCTCAAGACAGGCGCAGGCGCCGGAGAGGGTTTGACCGTTCCTCAGCGGCGCCGGATCATAACGGGCGGCTGGGTGTGTGGGAAAACACGAACACGAGGAACCCATGAGTACCTACAGTCATATTATTGGAACCGGATCCGCAGCCCCCGAGCGGGTGGTGACGAATCGGGACCTGGAGCAAATCGTGGACACCTCCGACGACTGGATCGTTCGCCGGACCGGTATCCGGGAACGGCGCATCTCGTCGCTGGAGCGTCCTGAAAACACGGCTGAAATGGCCACAAAGGCCGCCAGGGAGGCCCTGGAGGCCGCCGGGATGGAACCGGACGAGCTCGACATGATCGTCGTGGGCACGGTCACACCGGACAGGCAGTTTCCGGCGACCGGCTGCATGGTTCAGACCGCCCTGGGGGCGGGCAGGGCCGCCGCCTTTGATATCTCGGCCGGGTGCTCGGGTTTTCTGTACGCCCTGAACACGGTGCACAACGCCGTGCGGTGCGGCGCGGCCGGGAAGGCGCTGGTGATCGGCGTGGAACGGCTTTCATCGGTGCTGAACTGGGAGGACCGGGGAACCTGTGTGCTCCTGGGAGACGGGGCCGGGGCCGTGGTGGTATCGGCCGGCTCGGACAACGGCGGCATCCTGTCGACGCACATCCGGTCGGACGGGCAGTTCTGGGACCTGCTCTACGCCTACTACGGCGAGAATCATATCCCGGACTCCCTCGATCATCTCGACGCGAAGCCGTTCAAGCTTCGCATGGAGGGCAATCGCCTGTTCAAGAGGGCCATCGGATGCCTGACCGAGATCGCCGTGGAAGCGCTCGAGCACAACGGCATGACCTCCCGCGACATCAAGCTCGTGGTGCCCCACCAGGCCAACATACGCATCATTCAAGGAATGATCCGGAACCTCGGCATCCCCATGGAGCAGGTGTACACGAATGTGGACCGCTTCGGGAACACCTCGTCCGCCTCCATTCCCATCGCCCTGAACGAGGCCCGCCGGGAGGGCCTGCTCACGCCAGGGGACCATGTGCTCCTGGTCAGCTTCGGTGCCGGGCTCACCTGGGCCTCCGCAGTGATCCGGTGGTCCATGGAGGCGGTTCTTTCCGAGGCCGAGGACGCCGTCGGCTGTGCGATCAATCAAGCTCCCGCCGCTATTTTCCCCGGGCCGTAACCTCGCAGAGCGCCCGTCCGAACGACTCCTGCTGCCACCGGCGGATGCCCTCAATGGGGGCCAGATCCCCGGGGCGGGACGGTTTTGCGACGGCAAGCGCCTGGATCTGGGCATTGGTCAGAAGGACCGACGGATCGAGGCCCAGCTCTCCGGCGCGCTTGTTGCGCCACTCCTTCAGGGCCCGGACCCGCTTGATCACGCCCGACCCCTGGCGGCGAAAGGTCTTGCGGGGATAAACCGGGAGGGAGCCTTCCGGGGTCTCCATGGCCTCATGGATGCACTGGACCAGACCCGATCCGAGCACCCGGATCAACCCCTTGCTCACCCCGGGGACCGAGGCCAGCTCCTTCGAGGTCGTGGGTCGCCTGCGGGCCAGCTCGAGGATGGCCTGGTTCCCCAGGACCTTGAACGGGGGGCGGTCCCTCTTGCTTGCCAGGTTCATACGAAATCGAAGAAGCTCCTCTGCCACGGCCAACCCCCGCGGGTCGAGGTGGCCCGCCCCTCGAAGCCGGAGAAAGAGCGGACCCTCGTCGGGCGGGGCGTGGCGGACGCCGCTCTGAATGGCACACTCCTCTTCCACCCAGGAAAGCCGTCCCAGCCCCCGGAGCTCCTCACGAAGCATGCGGTAGAGAGGCACCAGGTAGAGAGCGTCCTGGGCGCCGTACCTGAGCATCTCGTCCGGAAGGGGCCTGACGGACCAGTCCTTCTTCTGGAACTTCTTTTCGGCTCGGACACCGAAGCGGGTTTCCAGGAGATTCCCGAGCCCCGTCTCGTCCAGTCCCAGGAACCTGGCCGCGATCTGGGTGTCGAAGAGACCGTGAACGCGGATGTTGAAATCGCGGTCGAGGGAACGGAGATCGTAGTCGGAGCCGTGAAGGATTTTGATCACGTCCGGGTTCGCAAAGAGCGGTGCCAGGGGGGAGAGGTCGCCGACGGCGAGCGGGTCGACGAGGAACACCCGGTCCGTCGCGGCCAGCTGGAGCAGGCAGACCTTTTCCTGGAAGTGAAACAGCGAGTCCGCTTCGAGGTCCACCCCGACGGCGGGTTCCCTCGCGAGCAGGTCCAGGGCGGGCAAAAGACCCTCCCGGGTCTCGATCCATTCGAAGGCCGCTGCTGTGCCCGGTGATTCCAATGTCAAGGGAGGCCGTTCTCCTTTTCCGGGCCCTGGATCGAGGCGAAGTTGCCTCATCGGGCCCTGCGTACACGGGACTGCATGTACCGGTTCAAGGCTTCGTGAAGAGCGGCAGCGGCGAGATCAGCGCAGTGATCGTCCTCGCTGGGAAGGCCCCCGGCGCGCTCGCGGATCAGGTCGGGCGTGATGTCGAGCAGCTCGTCCGGCGTTCGGCCGTGGGCCATCTCCACGGCCAGGGATCCACAGGCCACGCTGGAGCCGCACCCGTCGGTCATGAACGAGGCCCGGCGGACGCGCTCTCCCTCGAATCCGAGATAGACGGTCATGCTGTCACCGCATCCTCCGCGAATCACGGCGTAACCATCGGGGTTTTCCATGCTCCCCATGAACCGCCGGGTCTTCCATCGTTCGAAGGCTTCGGCCCCGTAAGCCGCTTTCGTTTCCTCGAGGATTTCCCCGGTGATCTCCTTCACAAAGGCGTCAAGCTCGCTTTCCATGGACGTGCTCCTCATCGTGTCTTCGTGGCGCCGGCCTGCGGCTGCTTCCGGAATGGCAGTGCCGGCTCATTCAATTCTGCCCACCATCCTTCCCGGTTCGCAAGCAGAAAATCGTGCGGGGCGGCTCCTGCAAATGGATTGACTTTTATTCGAGAACCCTTTTTAATTCTTGTGTCGACATCGACGGAGCCGGGCAGGCCGTGTTCGGGTCGGTCCGTTGCGTCGCCGCATCCGTCCGCAAGAAGGCCGCCCCCCATCAGGACGAATCTCTCTGCGGCGAACCTTGGGAACGGAGATCGAAAGGCATGGAAAGGATACCGATCACGAGAGAAGGGCTGGAAAAGCTCAAGATTGATCTGCACCGGCTCGAAAGTGTGGACCGTCTGGAGAACATCCGGGCCATCGAGGAAGCGCGATCCCACGGGGACATCAGCGAGAACGCCGAGTATCACGCGGCCAAGGAGCGGCAGGCATACATCGATGCGCGGATCAAGGACCTCAAGGATTCCATCGGGCGCGCCGAGGTGATCGAGGTGGAGACCGGCCCTGCGGATCGCGTCTTTTTCGGGAAAACCGTCCTCCTGTACAACGTGGAAAAGGACGAGGAGAGCGAGTACCAGCTCCTGGGACCGTTCGAATCCGATCCGGACCAGGGCAAGATCTCGGTTTCCTCCCCTCTGGGCAAGGCCCTGATCGGACGGGAGGTGGGCGAGGAGATCCGGGTCCGCACCCCGGGCGGCCTGCAGGCCTACGAGATCGTGGAGATCTATTGAACCC
>JAIPEI010000193.1 GCA_021737245.1 Deltaproteobacteria bacterium
GAGACACCGTTATTATCCGTATCTGGGAATGGGAGAAAAACCCTCGCCTTCAGGCGAAGACTTCAGTAGGCTTGCGGCATGGAGAATTACCGCAAGACATCGCACAGCGTTTATGATCTGAAGATCCACTTGGTTTGGATCACGAAATACCGCAAGCCGGTACTCTTTGGAAACGTGGGTGCACGCTTGCGAGATCTGATCCGGGAGATCTGTAAGTCGATGGATATCGAGATCATCCGAGGCCACGTTTCCAAAGATCACGTCCACATTTTTGTATCGGTCCCGCCATATGTATCAGTTAGCGAATTGGCAAAGCGGGTTAAGGGAAAAACATCTCGAAAGTTGTTGAGTGAAAACCGTCATTTGGCCAAAAAGTTTTGGGGTCGTCATCTGTGGGCACGCGGGTATTTTGCTGCCTCCTCGGGCAACGTAACAGATGAAGTGATCATGCAATATATAGAGATGCAGGATGTCGCGGAGCGTGCCCGCGATGACGACTTTACGATTGGTCCCTAAGCCGACTTCCAGTCGGCTACGTTTCAAGCTATCGGCTTCAGCCGATAGTGAATTGACTTCTTGATCACGGGTTGAAATTATGATGCTCAATTATTTCATGGCCTTTTGCAAGGCCAACAGGATGAAGGTTGTTCTTCTGGTCTCAAGTGTGGCGTTATATTTCGCGATTGTCGCTTTGTCCCTCGGCCTTGAACGTAGCATCAACGATATCGCCGCCCTGCCGCTGCAAAGCATCGGCGTCCAGACCATCGTACAAAAAGAAGGGGAAATCCCCGCCCGGATGATCGGGGCGGTTTTTCCCCACTCGAACGCACCGATCAGCGAACAGGAATACAAGCGGCTGGCAGGCCTGGATTTTGTTCTGGCGGCGGACCGGGGACTGTATTTCTGGTTTTTCGGCCAGGAGCATTTCCTTGCCGCCCTCGGTGTCGAATCCGGCTCAAAGGTCTTTGCCGACATCCTCGCCGCGAATCTCGAACAGGGCAGCGTCAGCCTCGACGATCAACACATCCTGGTCACACAGGATTTTGCCGCCAAGACAGGGGTTGGAGTGGGCGACGCTATGACCATCGGCAAGGAACAGTTTTCAGTCGGCGGCGTGCTCAAGGCAAATCTGAGCGGCAACATCATCCCCGCCGATATTTATATGGACATGCGGGAAGCAGTGCTGGTTGTCCGCCAATCAGAAGAAATGCGTACCCTGTACAAACTGTCGGAGGATTCCTTCGGCAATGTTGTCATGTTGCAGACCGATCCACAGGACAACGCCGACAAGGAAGCACTCATCAAGGCCATCAATACAAAGTTCCTCGTTTTCAGTGAAAAGACGTTCAGCGGGGAGATCCAGCAACAACTCAAAATCGTGTCAGCCTCCGGCAGGAGCGCCTTTGCCGCTATCGGTTTGCTCCTGGTGGCGGCCTTCAGCTTGATGGTGTCTTACAACCTGAAAACCCGGGAAAAGGATATCGCCCTCTTGCGTATGCTAGGCTGGAAGTTGCTTGATCTGAAAAAACAGTTTCTCGGGGAAACGCTGCTTCTTTTCGCAAATGCTATCATTTTCGGGAATATTTTGGCGTTTGGCGGCATCCGGTTTCTGTCCGGCCTGGAGGTGTCCATGGAGCTGCCATGGGATATCTCAGCCCGGCCCCATTTCCTGCCTGCGGAAAATGCGATTGAGCGCGTCATCACCAGCACCATTCCCATAACGTATGACCCAATGCTGATGCTTGGGGTTTCCTCGGGTTTCCTCCTGGTATTTCTATCCATTAGTCTTCTGTTGCTCAGGAGACTAAAAAAGATAAAACCTCTCGAGGTCCAGAATGGTTGATCCGGTGGAGACGTTAATGAAAAAACTAGCCGCCTTGGTGATTGTTGTCGCGCTTACTGGATGCGCCTCCATGCGCCCGACAGATCCATACGCTCGTTCAATTTGAGAGGGGCCTCCTCCACGGGATTTGATGTAGCGCATCAAGCGCCCAGAATTACCAAAGGCCCGGTAACGCTGCAACAGGCCATCGAAACGGCGCTTGCCAACAACCCGGAGGTCGCCGCACGAGGATGGGACGCGTCGGCAGCTCAGCGGCCTGCGCTGGGCAATCGAGCAGTGCTTCGAGGAGGCCAAAACCGAACTCGGAATGGACCACTACGAGGTGGGAAGCTCCCAGGCTGGCATCATCACATGCTCACATGCATGCTGGCCCATTTCTTCCTCTGGCACCTGAAAATCGGGTTGGGAAAAAAAGCAGGGTCCATTACGGTCTCGCAGCTTAGACTTCTCATTGAATGGGTGCTTCCTTTGAGACGTTTTGACATCAAAACGGCACTCGATCTTGTCAGATTTGCACAGGACGCGAAAAATGAGAGAACCAACGCTTTTTGCCTGTAGGGTGAGTTATTGAATAATTTAAGAACGTCCTCTAGGATAACGCGATGGATGACACACGGGAACAGATCAAGCGGATCATTGCAGGAGAGATGAACATCGAGGGGCTCACGCCGGAGGACATCGCGGACGACGCCCCTTTGTTCGGCGAGGGCCTGGGCCTCGACTCGCTGGACGCCATCGAGCTGGTGCTGCTCGTCAAGATGCGGTTCGGCGTGGAGATCCGGAGCGCCGAGGAGGGCCGTATCGCGTTCCGGTCCGTGTCGGTCCTGGCCGACTACATCCGGAAAAGGCGGGGCGGCTGAGAGTCCCGGCAGCGGCCGGTCGCCCTCAAGCGCCCCTCAGCGCCCTCCTCAGGGGCTTCCCGGTCGGCGAGTGGGGAATCTCCTCCGTGAAAACCAACACCTTCGGGACCTTGTGCCCGGCCAGGCGGGTCCTGCAGAAGTCGAGCAGCTCCTCCCGCGTCGGCGCGCCCCCGGTCTCCGGCACCACGAAGGCCTTGACCGCCTGCCCCCGAAGCCTGTCCTCCGCCCCCACCACGGCCGCCGACCTGATGCCCGGGTGGCCGGCCAGCACGTCCTCGATCTCGCTGGGGTAGACGTTGAACCCGCTGGAGATGATGAGGTCGTCCTTGCGGTCCACGATGTAGAAGATCCCGTTCTCATCCGTGGCGGCCAGGTCCCCGGTGTAGAGCCAGCCGTTGCGGAGCGTGCGGTTCGTCAGCTCCTCGTCCCGCCAGTAGCCCTTCATGACCTGCGGCCCGCGGACGATCAGCTCCCCCACCCGGCCCGCCTCGCAGGGGGTCTTCCCGTCCTCCATGTCCACGATGCGCGCCTCGGTGCCCGGCACGGGCACGCCGATGCTCCCCGGGACCACCCGGTCCAGCGGGTTCATGTGGGTGGTGGAGGAGGCCTCGGAGAGGCCGAAGGCCTCCATGATGTTTCGCCCGGTGAGGGACTTGAACCGCTCCTGAACCCACGCGGGCACCGGGGATCCGCCGCCGCTGGGAACGAGGATGACGTCGAGCGGGTAGCCGGCCGCCTCCGGATGGGACACGAGGGCCGCCCACAGGGAGGAGACCGCGGGAAAGGAGACGGGCCGGTAGGTCTCGATGATCTCCAGGATGGAGAGGACGGACGACCAGTCGAACCGGGGGACCAGGATCATGCGGTATCCGTTGTACACGCTCAGGAGGAGGCAGACGGTCATGCCGAACACGTGGAAGAAGGGAATCACGCAGACGGTCGCGCCGTTCCCGGGCACGGAGACGTCCACGGCCCGGTCGATCTGGAGGACGTTCGCCACCAGGTTCCGGTGCGTCAGCACGACCCCCTTGGGGCGGCCGGTGGTGCCGCTCGTGTACTGGATCACGGCCGGGTCGTCCCCGGAGAAATCGCCGGCCGGGGCCGCTGAGGACGGGTCCCGGAAGAGGGCGTCGAAGGGGACGCAGTCCGGCGCGCCGGCGCCGCCCCGGGGAAGGTCCTTTCCGGAGAGCGGGACGAGCACGAGCTTCTGCAGCCCGCTTTTGCCGGCGGCCTCGAGCAGGGGACGGGCGAACACGTCCGCTGTGACGGCCGTGACGGCTCCGGCGTGCTGGAGCAGGCCGAGGAGGCCTTCGCCGGGCGTCATGACGCTCAGGTTGACCACCACCCCGCCGGCCCGGAGGATGCCGAAGAAGGCGATGGCATACTGGGGGATGTTGGGGAGGATGAGGCCCACCCGGTCGCCTCTTTTCACCCCCTGCTCCCGGAGCCCGCTCGCAAAGGCGCGGCTCGCCCCGAGGAGCTCGCCGTAGGTTATGTTTTCGCCCTCGACGGTGAGGGCGATGTAGTCCGGATGGCGTGCCGCCGTGTCCTCGAGAAGGCGGAAGAGCGGGACATCGGGGATGGAGAGCCTGTCGGCGGGGTCGTGGTGCATTGTGTTCTCCTTTGAAAAGCGGTGATTCGAAAAACAGTCATGAGATGGCCTTGTCCCACAGCCCGCGCGTGGCCTCCACGACGTTCTGAAGGGGACGGAGCCGGGGATCTCCCAGCCCGGCCAGGAGCCGTTGGAGGGTCCGGGCGGCCGGGGGAATGAATGCCAGGAAAAAATGTTTTCTCCGAGCACGGCTCAGGAAGGCATACGCCCCGAGGACCTGTAGGTTTCTCTGGACAGCGAGGTAGGGATAGGTTTGCTCGAACCGCCCCACCAGGGAGGGGTCGTGGTCGCGGAGCCGGTCCGCGTAACAGGTGTACAGCCTTTTCTGCTCGGTCTCGGAAAGGCCCAAATAGGGGTCAATAAGGAACGAGGCCAGATCATACCCCAACGGGCCGAGCCTTCCTCCCTGCCAGTCGACGAACCCCGGCCCCCGATCACCCACCAGGATGTTCCGGCTCTGAAAGTCCCGGTGGAGGAAAAACCCTGCATCCGCACTGAAGGCAACAGCAGCCAGGTGCTCGAACGCCCCCTCGAGCTCCCGCCGGACCCGGTCCAGGCCCAGGTACCCCTCCAGGAAAGCCTCCCGAAAGTAGTCCGATTCGTACTGCCGCATGAGGCCGCGGTCATAGCGCGCCGTCTGGCAGCACCACGCCGGGTCGAACCCCACCGCCCCCTGGGTCTGCATGTGAAAGAGGGCCTCCAGGACCGCTCCTGCGAGGTCGCCGGAACCGCTCGACAGCGCATCCTGGAGCCTGAGCTCGCCGAGATCCTCCATCAGGAACCAGCCCCGGTCCAGGTCCCGGTCGAAGAGCTCAGGGACGGGGACGCCCCGGCGCCGAAGGTGGTTTCCGATCTCGAGGTAAGCGATGTTTTCCCGCCGGAAAAACGGGGTGAAGGGCGGATTCTCGACGGCGATCAGGGAGATGGGCGCGTGCCGGGGGCGAATGCGGAAAAACGCCCTCTGCGAGCCGTCCGCCGGCACGTGGACGGCGTCAAACTCCCGGGGCCGGGGAACCCCCCGGCGTTCCAGGAACGTGGCTGCAAAGGCGAGAACACTGCTCTCCGGTGAACGGTGTGCATCAGAATGCTGCATGGGCTTTTCCCCGGTACCCCTTGTTTCCGCAGTGAAAACGAGGTGTTGTCCTTAACCGCCGGCGAACGGCCTCACCGCCGCCCTTTTTGCGGCCTTTCGGGCGGAATGGCAGGGCCCCTATCCGGATGGAAGCCATTCTAGGGAATGGATTTTGCATTGTCCAGCCAAAGAGCATCCCCCCGCAGGCTGTCATTTCTGCAGGGGGAGGCGAGCCCGAATCCTTACCTCAGGAGCCAACCGCATGGACGTTTATGTCGCCAGGCAGCCCATCTTCCGAAAGAACCGGTCTCTTCTCGGTTACGAGCTTCTGTTCCGCGACGGCCTGACCAACGCCTTTCCGGACATCGACGGGACCGAGGCCACGTCCCGGGTCCTCACCAACAGCTTCTTTTCCATGGGCATCGAGAAGGTGAGCGGCGAGGGCCGGGCTTTTGTCAACTTCACCCGGGACCTGCTGATCGAACGGGTCCCCATGATGTTTCCCCGGGACCAGGTGGTGGTGGAGATCCTGGAGGACATCGAGCCCGACAGCGAGGTGGTGGAGGCCTGCCGGGAGATGGCGGAGAACGGATACGTGATCGCGCTGGACGATTTCCTGTTCCGGCCGGAAATGGCCGAGCTGATCAAAACCGCCAAGATCATCAAGTTCGATCTGACGGTCACGCCCCTGACCACCCTGGGTCCCCTGCTGAAAAGGCTTTCCGGAAACGGCATCGAGTTCCTGGCGGAAAAGGTGGAGACCCACGAGGAGTTCGACCAGGCCATGGAGATGGGGTTCACCTACTTCCAGGGCTACTTTTTCAGCCGTCCCGAGATCCTGCGCGGCCGGGACGTCTCGTCCCCCCGGATGAACCTGCTCGAGCTCATGGCCGAGGCCAACCGGAGCGACGTGGCCTTCCGGAAGCTCGAGGAGATCATCGAGCGGGACGTGGCGATCTCCTACAAGCTGCTGCGCTACATCAACTCGGCCTACTTCCGGCGGGTCTCCGAGGTCGCCTCCATCCGGCAGGCCATCCTGCTCATGGGTGAGCGGGGCATCCGGCGTTTTCTGTCGCTCATCGCCATGGCCAGCCTGGCCTCTCACAAGCCGGACGAGCTGATCCGGGCCTCCATCGTCAGGGCCCGATTCTGCGAGCTGGTCGGGGACACCGGTCCCCCGGGAGCGGACCAGGCCGAGCTGTTCACGCTGGGGCTGTTCTCCCTGATCGACGCCATCATGGACGACACCATGGCGTCGCTCATGGAGAAGCTGCCTCTCTCCGGCGGGATCAAGGAGGCTCTCGTGCACCGCGCGGGACCCCTGGCCGCCTATCTCCGCCTCCTGGAAAGGTACGAAAAAGGGCGCTGGGACGGGGTGCTCGAGGAGGCGGATCGACACGGCCTGGAGCACCAGCGGCTGCCCGGCTTTTTTCTGGACTCG
>JAIPEI010000194.1 GCA_021737245.1 Deltaproteobacteria bacterium
TTCCCTCCTTTAACCGGACGAATCGCCGCCGTCGTCGCCGTCTCCGCCGTTGCGGTGGCGCCCCATCATCAACAGATGGACACCGAAGCAGAGGACGAGAAAGAGGAACAGGATGTCACCGCTTCCTGCACCGATGAGCGGAAGGAAGAAGATGAGCAGAAGCGGCACAACGCATGCGATGATCATCCACAGGTGATGGCTCATCATTCCCTCTTTCTGCTTTCGAAGTAGGCTCTCAGGTCGGAAATGTCAGGCATTCCCCTGAACACCAGCTCACCGTCCACCAGGATATTGGGCGACCCCCTGAGGCCAAGTTTCTTCTGAAGCTGGGGATCGTCTTCCACATAGCGGATGGAGTACGGGATCCCCATCCTCTTCAGCTCGGCCTCCAGTATGGGACAATGGTGACAGGATCGCGTGACCGCAAGTTCTACGCTCATTCCGTGCTCTCCTTCGCTTATTTCCTTCAGCCCGAGGGATTTCCCCGTGCCGACGATTCATTTAAAAATCCAGGTCTTGATATGCGTTCCCCGGCCCTTGACCTACAGCCCCTGGGCCTCCAGCTCTTCGAGCTGTTCCGGGGTGAGGATCTCCTTCAGGCCGTGCAGGTAGTCCAGACTGACAAGGAACAGCTCTGCATTGGCCTCGGCCCTTCGAACGAACAGATCCTTGACCTTCTGGGGATCCACCTCCCGGTCCCAGGGTATGGCGGCCAGCTTGATTCGGAGCTTCATACGCTGCGCCCACAGGTCTACCATCCTCTCCAGCCGATTCCGGGCCAGGGAGCGCACCTGGTCCCATTGCCCCTGCGACAGGTCCAGCTTGTCCAGCATGTGGACCATCTTCGAGAGGTCATGCGGCGTGTCGCCCCCCTCCTTCATACCGGAGCCCATCCGTCCCATCATCTTTCCCATGCCGCCGGCGGGGCCTCCCGTCATGTGGGACATCATCATGCGCATCATGCCCTGCCCCATCATGCCCATCATGCCCTGGTCGTCCCCTTCGCCCGATTCGTGCATCTTGGCCATCATGCCGGAACCGCCACCGGCTTCCTGAGCCGGCATGGTTTCCTGCCCCGGGGATTTGTCCAATGGAGCCTTCTCCCCTTCCGTGCTCTTTTGATGATGGGCCTCTACGGCTTCGCTGGTCTGCACCGCGGAAAACGCGAGAGCCCAGAATGCTGCTGCTACAATCACTGCGTACCTAACAAAAAGTCTTGTGTTCATGTCCACCCCATTTCCTCCTCTCCTCGATTCAGGAGATGATCGTTTCTGATTCCGACCGTCTTGCAAATATGGCTCAGGTGTTCGCGCCGGCCTTCGCATCATTCATACACGGATCGCATCCACCCGGTCTGCCCGGCTGCTCATAACCTCCCCGGCCTCCGGGGCCCATGGTCTGAGCCGAGGCCGCTCCTGCAGTCAACACCATGATCGTGGCGATCAATAAAGCGCCGATCCATACCTTCTTCATGATTACCCTCCTCTCAAAACCGGGATGAGGTATTTCCAAGAGTAAGTATACTCCTTTTGTAGGTTATTTTGGTCTGGGGAGGCCAAAATACAGGATCCCATGTAGACGGATCCCGCGCACCACATTGCCATGGTGGGGCCTTGCCCCTTCAGCTTCCTTCTGTCATGCCTGCACGGTCACGACGCACGGTCACGACGCTGGTCATGCCCGCATTCATGTGGTAGAGATTGTGGCGGTGAGAAAAAGGGCTACTCCCTGATCCGGCGGACCAGCTCGATGGACGAAAGGAAAAGGACGAGGACCGCGTGCAGGTCAATCAGCATTAAGAGGCGCGAAACGGCATGAACGACCCGTCCATCGAACGCTACTGTGCACGAGCCGTCGACGAGGGGGGCGCAACCCAAGCCAGGGTGATCAGCCTCTCCACGGTCGTGACCGCCCCCTGGGTCCGGCTCAAGTGCCAGTTCGGATGTCCCGGTTACGGAAGGTCCTACGGCTGCCCGCCGGACAGTCCTACCCCGAGGCAGACGCAGGAGATCATCGACAGCTACCACAGGGCCATCCTGTTTCACCTGGAGGCTGCGCGTGCACCGGACGGCTCGAGGAGAAAGCAGCGGCACCGGCTGTATGATGCGCTGGTGACGCTGGAAGGGGAGTTTTTCAAGGACGGGTGCTACAAGGCCTTCGTCTTCCTTTCGGGCCCGTGCCACCTATGCCGGGAGTGCGGGAAGCTGAAAGGGGAGGCCTGCCGGTACGGGGACCGGGCACGCCCCTCCATGGAGGCCTGCGGCATCGACGTGTACCAGACCGCCAGGAACAACGGTTTCTTCATCGAGCCCCTCAGGGAGAAGAGCGAGACCCAGAACATCTACTGCCTCATGCTGGTGGATTGATCCCGGGGACGGCGGGGGCCGAGGAGGCGTGCGTCGAGCTGAGGTCCCGGGGCATGCGCTACAGGACCGTTGAGCGGCAGTCGGTCAGGAGGCGCCTTTCCGGGAAACGGCTACCAGTTGGGCGGAGAGTTCACGATGAGGAGCACGCACTCCCACTTGCCGGGGTTCACCCAGCTGTGGAGCGCTTCGCTTCGGTAATGCATCAGATCCCCTTCCTTCAGGAGGTACTCCTGGTCGTTCAGGGTGAAGAGGGCCTCGCCGCGAATGACGTAGACCAGCTCGTCCCCCACGTGTGCCATGGGGACCTTGCGTCCCTCTCCCGGCGGATTGACATAAAGGGTGGCCTGCAGGTTGGCGCTGCTCTTGCGGACCAGGGCCTCGCAGTAGGCCGTGGACTCCTCCACGGTGAAGGGCATGCCTTCGCCCTTCCGGGTGATGGTACCCAGCTTTCGCCCGCCGTTCACCTCAAAGAGACGCACCATGTCGATGTCGAGAAAATCCGTGATCTTCTTCAGGTTCTCCACGGAGATGTTCGCCTTGCCGCACTCGAACTGGCTGAGAAACCCCACGCTCAGCTCGGTCCCGGCAGCGAGCTGCTCCAGGGAGATCCGCCTCTCCTTTCGCACCTGGCGAAGGCCTTCTCCCAGGCGGAGGTCCTCCCCATCGCCCCGCTGCTTCATGTCCACTCCCCCCTGAAAACGAACTTCATCTATATCGAAAAAATCATTCCTTGCGTACGGCCCGTACGAGGCTCCTGTCAGGCCGGAGCCCGCTGAATGCCAGCCGTGTTGGTCAGACACGCGATGGCCGGGCGGTTCGGCCATTTTAGATATAGTAAAATATTCTTGCTATGTATACCACAAGAATGGTAGTCTTTTTTTATCCTGCATGCAAGTCCAACCCACAAGCAGCGAGGACAGTTCCATGGTCCACCTCCGGGTGACGGTCGAGCACATCGAGGGCTACTGCAACCAGCCCATGCTGGTGGGCGACAGCTTTCTGGTCGAGGGGGGCCGCATCCGGATCCCGGACGGCAAGCACGTCTGCATGTACGCCCTTCAGAGCATGATGCCCATCTTCCCCCTGCTCCAGCGTTCCGGAGGCGGCGAGGAAGGGGACTGGACCAACAAGGTGAACCTGTTCTGCTGCCCCGACCCCAAGGGCAAGGTGCACTACCGCATCGAAAGGATCGAGTCCCCATGATCGTGATCCACCCCGAGCTGTGCTCCGGCTGCGAGCGCTGCCAGGTCAACTGCTCCTTCTTTCACACCGGCTCGGTGGGGCGCAGCCGCTCCCGCGTGAAGGTGGTGAAGATCGAGGAGCTCGGCATCGACTACCCGGTGATCTGCCGGCAGTGCGAGGAGCGTTACTGCACGCGCTGCCCCGAGTCGGCCCTCCAGGTGGGGCCCCTGGGCCAGATCGTGGCCTCCCCCACCCTGTGCACGGCCTGCGGCACATGCGAGACCCTGTGCCCCATCGGCGCCATCGAGCTCTATAACGACATTCCCTACGTCTGCGACCTGTGCGGGGGCGACCCTCGTTGCGTGGCCCAGTGCAACATGGGCGCCGTCGAGTACGTGCCGGAGGAAACCGAAACCGTGAGCCTCGCCCCGTTCAAGAAGGAGAGCCGGGGCCTGAGCCCGGAGGAGAAGCGGGTGCGCTTCGCCCTGGACCGGACCCGGGAGATGCGAGAGGCCTGGAAGGCCTCGGTGGGAGAGTAAAGATGCTGTATGGATACGGCGGACACATCCTCCGCGTGGACCTGAGCCGCGGATCAACGGTTCGGGAGAAGAGCGATCCCGCCTACCTGCGGAAGGCGATCGGAGGACGGGGGCTCAACTCCTGGAGGCTTCACGACGAGCTCCCCCGGGACGTCGACCCGCTCTCCCCCGAGAACATGCTCCTCATCGGCGTGGGCCCGCTCACCGGGTCTCTTCTCAGCTCGTCTGCCTACATGACCATCTCGGGCAGGTCCCCGCTCACGGGGATCCTGGGGGACTCGGCCGCCGGCGGGTTCTTCGGCCCGGAGCTGAAGCAGGCGGGGTATGACCAGCTGGTGATCACGGGACGCTCCGAGACCCCCTGCTACCTGGTGATCGCCGACGACCGGGTGGAAATCCGGGACGCCTCCCACCTCTGGGGCACGGACCTGTGGCAGGCCACCTCCGCCATCCGCAGGGAGCTCGGTGACAACGCCTTCCAGGTGGCCGCCATCGGGCCCGCAGGCGAGAACCTGGTGAAGTTCGCCACCGTTGCCTGCAACAACGGGCGCATGTGCGGTCGGACGGGCATGGGGTGTCTCTTCGGGTCCAAGAACCTCAAGGCCGTGGCCGTGCGGGGAACGCACCCGGTCACCATGGCCGACCCCCTGGCCTTCCTGGACCTCTCGAGGGAGCTGGACCGCCGCATCCTGGAGCATCCGGAGTGGCAGAAACGGCACGACCTGGGATCCCCTCTGCTCATGAACGCGCTCAACGGCATCGGCATCCTCCCCACCAATCACTTCCAGAAGGGCGTGTGCGACTACGTGGACAAGGTCAGCGGCGAAACCCTGGCCGCCACCCACAAGGTCAAGAACAAGAGCTGCTTCAACTGCAACATCCACTGCTCCCGGTACTACGTCACCCGGGAAGCCGAGGCCGAGGGGCCGGAGTTCGAGACCCTCTGCAGCTACACCTCCCGCATCGGGGTGGACGATCTGCCCTTCGCCCTGCGCATGGCCTCCTTTCTCAACCGCATGGGCATGGACTCCCTCAGCAGCGGAGAGACCATCGGGTGGGCCATGGAGTGCTTTCAGAGGGGCCTGCTGGGTCCCGAAGACGTGGACGGTCTTGACTTTACCTGGGGCAACAAGGAAACTGTGGAGAAGGTCCTCGACATGATCGTCCGGCGGGAAGGCATCGGGGACGCGTTCGCCGAAGGGACCCGCTCCCTGGCGCGGCGGTTCGGCCGCGACACCGAGAAGTGGGCCCTTCACGTGAAGGGGCTCGACGTGATCTGCGGCGACCCCAGAGGCATCAAAGCGTTCGGCCTGACCTATGCCATTGCCTCCAGGGGCGCGGACCATCTGCGGGCCGAGCCCTTTTTCGAGCTGACAGAGCGCTATGACGAGGCAGAGCGCCGCTGGGGCATCCGGGACATTGCCGACCGCCTCTCCGACAACGGCAAGGCCGTTCTGGTGGAGCACACCGAGCGGCAGGCCCTCCTCACGGACTGCATGACCATGTGCAAGAACATCGGCCTGTCCATGGACGTGCTGGACTTCGAGTTCGCCGCCCGGCTCCTTCGGGCGGGCACGGGGCTCGACTTCACCCCGGAACGCATGAACAACGGCCTCCGGGGCATCATCGACGCCGACCGGAGGCTGAACATCGACCTCGGCATCGACGCCTCCATGGACACCCTGCCCTACCGCTTTACAGACGAGCCCCTGGAAGAGGGCCCCTCCCGGGGCCAGGTGGTGCCGGTGAAGAAGATGGTCAAGGAGTACTACGAGCTGCGCGGCTGGGGGCCCGACGGCACCCCGCCGTCCAAGTGATGGTTGGCATCGGCACGACGCGCGTCCGAACCGGGCCGCGCCGGCGCCGGTTGGGAAGCGTTTCAGGATATTCATCCGTAAACACCAACGCGAATAGTGCCCGGCCTGAAGAGGCTTGGGCACGAGCGGGTTTCCGGGTCGAACGTGCTTTTATCTTCCAGGAAAAGGCGCCTTGGACGGACGGAAACCGGGGAGGGAGACCATGATGAAGAGAACGTTTGCCGTGATGTTTACCCTGATGGCAACCCTGCTGCTCCTCGCCGGCACCGCACCGGCCGGTGACGTGAAGGACGGCATCCATGTGGGCAACGCCGGGGCCTTCACCGGGGACGCCGCCGCCCCCTGCATGGAGATCTTCAACTCGGCCCAGATCGCCGTGGATGAGTGGAACGAGAAGGGCGGCATCCAGGGCGTCCAGATCGAGCACGTTATGGGCGACGACGCCATGGATCCGGCCCAGGCCGTGAACGTGGCCCACAAGTTCGTGGCGGACAAGCTGATGTACGGGGTCATCGGCCCCCCCATGAGCCACACCGCCCAGGCCACCCTCAAGATCTACGGCTCCAATGACATGGCCTGCATCACCACGGCCGCGTCCAAGCCGGAGCTCACCGAGCAGGGTTACAGCCACTTCTTCCGCGTGAACGCCCGCAACGACGCCCACGGCCCCAACTGCGCCAGCTTCATCGTCGAAGAGCTCGGCGCCAAAAAGGTGGCCATCCTGAACGAGAAGGTGGCCTACACCGTGAACCTGGCCAACCAGACCATCAAGGCCCTGAAAGAGCTCGGCGTCACGGACATCATGCAGGACACCATCGTGGGCGGGGCCAAGGACTACTCCGCCGTGATGACCAAGGTCAAGGCCTATGACCCGGATGTCCTCTTCTTCATGGCCACGGCGGAGTAGTCCTTGGCCC
>JAIPEI010000195.1 GCA_021737245.1 Deltaproteobacteria bacterium
CGCCCGCGCCGTTGATCTCCTTCAGCTTGAGCGAAACACCGGCCTTGATGTTGTCGCCATAGCCGGCCAGATCACCCGTGAACGGGCTCGCCACGCCGATTCGGATCGTGTCGGCCGCCACGGCCGCCGTGGTCATGCAAAAGACCAGGGCCACGGCCAGGATGAGTCCCTTACCCAAAAGCGATCCTTTCCCTTTCATGATCAAACCTCCCGTTCTTAGATGGTCCTTTAAAAAGAAAAACTCAATCATTCCAAATAGAAAAGCTTATCGACAGGCAGGGGCATCATAGGGTAAAGACAAAACGGTGTCAAGTCTATTTTCCCATTGCGTTGGGGGGGATAACGCACTTGGAGGAAGGGGCACGCCGCCCCTTACACCGGCATTTTCGCGACGAAACGTCCATGACCGGCGTCCGGCTTCCGGTCACCCCCGCTGATGAAAACCGGTGTTTTCCGGCCCACCCAGGCCGCCGCTCCCCCTTCGAGCTCTCCAGAGAAGAGAGGTGGAGAGGTACCCCGCATGCGCCGCAGGAGATGCCCCGGTTCAGGCTTCGGCCTGCCCCAGCTTGCGCCGCCGCACGCGGTCCTTGATGCGGTTGATATGACCCCGGCCCAGCCCCTTGACCTCGCAGCCCAGCTCGAAGTACCGTTCGATCCGGGCGTCGTCCAGAATGCCGAAACAGTCCACCACGGCCACCGGTCCTCCCGTCATGTCGACCACCTCATCGGGTTCCAGGTCGACGTACTCCTTGTGGCGCACGGCGATGACCACGGCATCGGCCTCCTTGAGCGCGTCCCGGAGGTCCGGGATCATGGCGAACTCGTCCAGGTGCTCCTGGTTCCGGAAGAACCGGGACCAGCTCGTGCCGCTGGCCGGGTAGCTGTCCTGCTTCTCCAGCTCCCACCAGTGGCGCACGTACGGATCGTGCGCCCGGATCTCCGCCCCCATCTCGGTGAGCTTTCGGACGACGATCTCTGAACCGCTGTACCGGGTGTCCCCCACGTCCTCCCGGTACGAGGCGCCCAGCACGGCCACCTCGGAGGCGGCCACGATCCGCCCCATGTTCCTGAGGGCGTCCCGGACGAGCTGGGCCGCATGGAGGGCCCGGGTGTCGTTGATGTTGATCGCCTCGGGCGTGATCCGGAAGATGTCGTTTTCAAACCCGAGCAAATGCTTGTAGGCCCACAGGCCGAGCCCCCCGTCCTTGGGCAGGCAGTAGCCCCCGATGCCCGGGCCGGGAAAGATCATGTTGTCGTGGGTGGGGCGCATCCGGATGGCCTGGATCACCTTGATGAGATCCACGCCGTTGGTCTCCGCGAACAGGCTCCACTCGTGCAGGAAGGCGAGGATGGTGGCGCGGTAGCTGTTCTCCACGATCTTGCAGGTCTCGCTCTCGATGGGCCGGTCCAGAACCGTGAGCGGATACTCCTCCACGTTCAGGACGTCGGAGAGAAACCGCTCCACGCGGGTGCGGCTCTCCCGGTTGATCCCGCTGCACACACGCCAGAAGTCCCGGACCGAACGGACGTACTCCCGGCCGGGCATGACCCGCTCGAAGCTGTGGGCCAGCAGGGGCTCCTCCTCGAAGCCGCGCTTGCGGAACGCCTTCTTGATGATGGGGTAGGCCACGTACTCGGTGGTCCCCGGCGGCACCGTGGTCTCGGTGAGCACGAGGCAGCCCGGCTCGATCTTGCGCCCGATCACCTTGTAGCTCTCCTCCAGCGCGCTGATGTCCGCGTGGCCGCTCCGCAGGTTGCCCAGCTCCTCCTTGAGGAAATCGCACTGGACGTCCACCACGAGCACGTCGGCCAGCTTCAGGGCGTCGTACGTGTAGGTCGCCGTCATGGTCTTTTTCTCGTTCACGCACCGGGCGATCAGCGGCTCCACCTCCGGGTCCTCGGCCTTCACCGGAGAGATGCCGCGGTTGAACAGCGGGATCTTCCAGAAGCTTCTCGGGCTCGGACGCTGCATGCCGATGACGAACTTGTTGGGCTCGCCGGTCTTTCGATCCACGGAGTCCGCGACCACGCCGGCCATGACCGCTCCCACGAACCCGAGCCCCATCACCACCACGATCTCGCGTCCCATGGCCCTCTGCTCCTGTGCCAGGGCCTCGAGTCGTGTGAACTCTTCCCGGTAATCCTCTTCCTCCGGCAGGCGGAACTCCTCGCCGTCCGGGCTCACGGAGTATGCCATGGTGTGTCCTTTCTTTTCAGTCCTTCTCTCCGGCCGCAGGGGCCCCGATACCCTCGATTTGTCGTGGAAATCCAGAACGTAGAAATCCCCCGCTCTTTAATGAAAATGGTCGGGAAAGTCAAGCATGAGGTGGAAGGGGATGAATGCGGCGCCGGGTCATGCTATACTCCTTTCCGCTCAATCCCAACCCACACCTTGAAAGGGGGAGTCATGAGCGGGGACGACCTGCAGAAAGCGTTGCGATACCGGTGGCTCATCTTCTGGATTCTGGCGCTGGGCTACATCCTGGTCTACTTTCACCGTCTCTGCCCGGCGGTTGTGGCCGAGGACATGCGGCGGGACCTGGAGGCAGGCGGAGGCCTCCTGGGTCTCCTGGGCTCGGCCTACTTTTACCCGTACGCGCTCATGCAGCTGCCGGCCGGACTCCTCTCGGACTCCTGGGGCCCCCGCAAGACCATCACGCTCTTCTTCTGCGTGGCCTTTGCCGGGTCCGTCATGCTGGGGATGGCCCCGAACGTCTACGTGGCCATCATCGGCCGGACCCTCGTGGGCGTCGGCGTGGCCATGCTCTTCGTCCCCACCCTGAAGGTCCTGGCCGAGTGGTTCCGCATCAAGGAGTTCGCCATGATGACCGGCATTCTCATGGCCATGGGCGGTATCGGCTCCTACGCGGCCGCGACCCCCCTGGCCTACATCAGCACCTGGATCGGCTGGCGTCAGTCCTTCGTGCTGGTGGGGGCCTTTACCCTGGTCCTGGGCATCCTGGTCTGGGCCTTTGTCCGGGACCGGCCGTCGGTCATGGGGTGGCCGTCGCCGGCTGCGGACGCCTCCGGCAAGCCGGCGGAGACCATGAGCCTGGGCCGGGGCATCAAGCGGGTCCTGTCCGAGCCCCGGTTCTGGCCGCTGGCCGTCTGGTTCTTCTTCACCTGCGCGATCTTCTTCTCCTTCATCGGCCTCTGGGGGGGACCCTACCTGATGCAGGTCTACGGGCTGACCAAGCCCCAGGCCGGGCACATCCTCTCACTGGCCGCCATCGGCATGATCGTGGGAAGCCCCCTGCTGAGCTGGCTTTCCAACCGTGCGTTCAAGGCGCGAAAGCCCGTCCTGGTCATGGGGAGCGTGTTCATGGTGGCCGTGACGGGCGTCCTGTACCTGTTCACCAGCCGGATCCCCCTGCCTTTCTACTACCCGATCTGCCTGATCGTGGGGATCTTCTCCGGCGCCATGGTGACCATCGGGTTCACCACGAACAAGGAGCTCTTTCCCGTGTCCATCGCGGGGACGGCCACGGGCCTGGTGAACTTCTTCCCGTTCGCCGGCGGGGCCGTCTTTCAGGTGGTCCTCGGGGTGGTGCTGGAAAAGCAGGGCCTGAACGCCCAGGGGGGGTTTCTGCTGGCGGGCTTTCGGTACGGGCTCCTGGTCCTCTTCCTCTGCGGGGCGGTCGCCCTGGTCTCCAGCCTCTTTCTCAAGGAGACCCTGGCGGAGCCCTGAGCAGGCCGGCCGCGCGGGAGGCTACTGGAGCGTGATCGCCTTTTCCGGGCAGATCTCCTGGCAGCAGAAGCAGCCGATGCACTCCTCCTCGTCCACCCGGGGGATGTCCTCTTCGGTCATGGAGAGCGCCGACACGGGGCACTGGTCCACGCAGGTGCAGCAGCCCGTGCAGAGCTCCGGGTCGGCCTTGGGCGCCAGGACGGTCTTGCCGTGAATGGTCGCCTGGACCTCCTCGTTCCCAAGAATAGCTTCCCCGCCCAGGGGCGGCAGCTTGTACCCGGGAATGACGGCCAGCTCGCCGATCACCTCGATCTTCTCCAGGTCGTACTCCCCGAGCCCCTCCTCGCGGGCCCGCCGGAGGAATCGCAGCTTCCCCGGGTCGCAGCCCATCATGGTTGCCATGACCGCGTCCAGGGCCACGGCGTTGTCCGAGGCCAGGATCCTGCCCACGTCCCTCAGATCAGGGGAGGCCGGGCCGTTCCCCTCCATGCCGACCACGGCGTCCATGATGAAGAGGTCGGGCACCCTCAGCTTGAACACCTTCACCACCACGTCGTGGAAGCGCCCGGCACTGCCCGCCGCCCGGTGGAGCCTGGCCTTCTGGGCCCCGGGCAGGATGCCGTAGGAGTTCTTGATCGCTCCGGTGACCACGGTGAGGCCGTGGGTCTTGAACCGGGGCAGGCTGATGATCACATCCGCGTCCAGAACCGCGCTGGAGACGCTCACCCGGGGCATGTAGTCCGGGTCGAACGGCAGCTCGCGGGCGTCGTTCCCGATGTTCACGTAGTACCGCCCGGCCGCCTCCATGAGGCCGGTCTGCCGGAAGCTCTCCTCGTTGGCGCCGTAGTTGAAGAGCCCCGGGTTGTCCCCCACCACCAGTGAGGCGGGCCTCATGCCCTCCACCTTGTCCACCACGGCCCGGAGAACGGCCGGATGGGTGACGATTCCTTCCTCCGCCTTGGAGGCCCGGAGAACGTTCGGCTTGATCAGGACCCGCTTGTCCCGGAGGTCCGGGGGAAAGAGATCAAAGGCCCGGTCCACGGCCTCGCGGGCCGTCTCGTAGGTTGCAGGATGAATCAGAACCCTCGACATGACAGCATCTCCTTTCCCACCGGTCCGGTCCCCCGCCCCACGGGGATGCCGTTTCCGAGGTGATGATATCCGATCGAGAGGGTGGTTGTCCACGCCGGAGTATGGCCTGGAGCCGAGAAGGCCGGCGTCGCCCGGCGGAACCGTTCCGCGCGGGCAAGCCGGCCGGGAAAGCGTTCAGGCCCTCCGCAGACCGTGAGGGGGAAGGGGCCCAACGCACGGGTCCATGGTGCGGGGTGAGGAGGGCCGAAATCAGCGTTTCAGCGATTCCAGGAACTTCTCCTCCTCCCCTTCGATCATGTGGTAGCAGTGATCGTCCGTGGGGAACCGCCCCTCACGCACATCCTTGATGTAGTCCTGCATCGCATGGAGCACCACCTCGGCCACGTCGGCATACTTCTTGACAAACTTCGGGGTGAACGCCGTGAACTGACCGATCATGTCCGAAACGATGAGGAGCTGCCCGTCGCAGTGCATCCCCGCCCCGATGGAGAGGACCGGGATGGAGAGTGTCTCCGTGATGTAGCGGCCGACCTCGGGGGGGATGGCTTCCAGGAGGATCATGTGGGCGCCCGCCTCCTGCACGGCCAGGGCATCCTCGACCACCATCGCCGCGGCCTCGGAGGTCCGTCCCTGTGCCTTGTGGCCGCCCAGCTGCCCGGAGCTTTGCGGGGTCAGGCCGATGTGCCCCATGACCACGATTCCGGCATCCACGAGGGTCCGGATGCGGGAGGCCACCCGCACGCCCCCCTCCAGCTTGACCGCATCGCAGCCGGCCTCCTTCAGGAAGCGGCCTGCGTTTTCCACGGCGCTCTCGTCCGAGCCCTGGTAGCTCATGAAGGGCATGTCGCCGATCACAAAGGTGTTCCAGGCGCCCCTTCGAACCGCCTCGGCGTGGACGATCATCTGGTCCATGGTCACGGGGACCGTGCCTGCATACCCGTACACGCACATGCCCAGACTGTCGCCCACCAGGATCATGTCCATGCCGGCCTGCTCGGCGAAGCGGGCCGTGGGAAAATCGTAGGAGGTCAGGAAGGTGATCTTCTCCCCCTTCTTTTTCATTTCGTAAAGCTCGTGGATCATCTTCTTTTTGGGCATGATCAAGCTCCTTTCAAAGGGATGAACGCAGGCCCCCGGAGGATGACATCAGGATTCATTCAGAAAGGTCTGCGCCGCACGCACGACCATTTCGACGCCGATTTTCAAGGCGCCCTCATCGATGTCGAACCTGGGGTGGTGGTGGGGAAAGCAGATGTCCCTGGCACGGTTCCCCGCGCCTACGAAAAAAAACGCGCTCGGCACCCGATCGGCAAACTCCGCGAAATCCTCCCCGGCCATGGAAACATAGGAAACCATGTGGCTGGGCTCCTCCAGCACCTCAAGGGCGGTGGAGCGGACCAGCGAGATCATGCCCGGGTCGTTGACCAGGGCCGGGTGGCCGAAAATCATGGAAAGCTCGTACCGGGCCCGGTGTGTTCGGCAGACATCCGCCACGATGCGCTCGAAACGCTCCCGCAGCATTTCCCTTCCACCACCCGTGTCTTCGTGCAGGTAGCGCAGGGTTCCGGAGACCGTCGCCTTGTCCGGGATGATGTTCCAGGCTGTCCCCCCTTCGATTTTTCCGAACACGACACTCAGGGGCGTGAGCACGTCGAACTCGCGGGTCTGCATGATCTGAAGCGTCTGCACCAGATCCGCAGCCGTGAGGATGGGATCCACCGAGTTCTGGGGGGCCGCGGTGTGTCCGCCCCGGCCGATGACCGTGATCTCAAAGTAGTACATCCCCCCCATCACCGGTCCGGGATCGGCCGCGATGTTTCCGGTCTCGACGGGGCTCCACAAATGCATCCCCAGGCAGGCGTCGACCCGGGGGCTCTCGAGCACCCCCTGCTCGATCATGGCCAGGGCGCCGCCGTTCTCCTCGTTCGGCTGAAACACGAACTTGAGGTTCCCCCGGAGTCTTTCACGGCGTCCGGAAAGAAGCCCGGCCGCCACGAGAAGCATGGCCATGTGTCCGTCGTGCCCGCACGCGTGCATC